>CAZONI010000002.1:0-118391 GCA_964581175.1 uncultured Desulfobacteraceae bacterium | reverse complement strand
TCCTCGAGGAGCAACATACTTCATCTCTTTCATTTCCTCTTCACCCCCTCATCTACCTCTTTTCATAAAATGCGACAGCTCCCAGAATGATGACTCCCTCCACTATCCATTGCCAGTAACCCGATACGCCGAGGAGATTCAAAGCATTGCTCAACACCGTAAGTATGAAAATACCCGCGAACGTCCCGGAGAGCCCTCCCTTCCCTCCACTTAAAAGGGTACCTCCGACCAGGACGGGAACAAGGGAGTCAAGCATATACGGGGCGCCGATCAACGGATCTCCCATCCCCATTCTCCCTGCCAGGAAAAGCCCCGTGAAAACCGCGGATAAACTGCAGAGCATGTACGTGAATATCTTGACCCGATCGGTTTTTACTCCGGACCGTCTCGCTATTTCTTCATTTCCGCCGAGAGCGTAAATGTGCCTGCCGAAAGGGGTCCTTTTCAGAACAAACATGCCGGCGGCACCAACCGCGACGAGAAACAGGAACGGTCCCGGAACGAACCCGACCTGTCCCCAAGCAAAAGACACCAGTAACGGAGCGGCCTCGCCGTAGGCCGCGTTCGTGTACACCAGGACTCCACCCTGAACGATGGACATGGTACCCAGGGTCACGATCAGGGGCGAAATGCCTGTCTTGATGATGAGAAAGGCATTCATGAAGCCTATGGCAAGCCCGATTCCGATAACGAGAGCTGCCACAGGTATCAGCATGGAATTTCTTCCCATCATGAGCCCTGCGGTCAAGCACGAGGTAAGGCTTATAACGGAGCCGACCGAAAGGTCTATGCCGGCAGTCAGAATAACAAGAGTCTGCCCAATGCTCACCAGCCCAATTGCCACTGCCTGCCGAAGGATATTGCCGATATTCCGGGGTCTGAGAAATATTTCAGAAGAAGAGGCAGAAATCACCACAAGCGCAAAGAGAATAAAATACACGATGATAATCGTTCGGTTTTCTTTTACCTTACCGAGACTCATGGACATGGTTTCTTCCATTTCCCTTGATTTGTCCGGTTGCCATCATCAGTATCTTCTCCTCTGTAGCATCAAAACCGGAGATTTCTCCCGTAATTCTCCCCTCGTACATGACCGCTATTCTGTCGCTCATACCGATAATCTCAGGCAATTCAGAAGAGATCATTATCACTGCCTTCCCTTCTTGAGCCATCCGACGAATGATTTGATAGATTTCCACCTTGGCGCCGACATCAACGCCGCGGGTTGGTTCATCCATGATAATGAGTTTCGGCTGCGCCGTGATCCACTTGGCCAGAATGACTTTCTGCTGGTTTCCCCCGCTCAAAAATTGAATTTCCTGTTCGAGCCCCGCGGTCGCGATGTTGAACTGTTTCACACAGGCTTCTGCAGTCTCATCTTGAACCGGGGCATTGATCCAGCCCCATTTGCTGATCTTCGGAAGAATAAGGGATGTCAGGTTTTCCTTCACGGAAAGACATCCCACAAACCCTTCTGCCTTCCGGTCCTCGGTCACAAACCCTATACCGTTTGAGATTGCTGTTTTCGGATTCAGCCATCTCACTTCTTTCCCTTCAAAAAGCATCTTCCCGGTGTCAAAACCGTCCGCGCCGAAAATGACCCTCGCGAGATCCGTGCGGCCCGAGCCCACCAGGCCGGCCATCCCCAGGATCTCTCCGGAATAGACCTGCAGGGAGATATCCTTCAGGACCTTCCCCTTGTATATCTCCTTGAGCGAAAGAAGCTCTTTCCTCTTTCCTTTTTCCTTCTTGGGAAATGTCTGATCCAGACTCCTGCCCACCATCATGCGTATAATTTCCGGCTTTTCTATGTCCTTGGGGCGGACTGTTCCAACCAGCCTGCCGTCCTTCAGCACAGTCGCCCGATCGGCAATCTGAAAAATCTCGTCAATACGATGTGAGATATAGACCACCGATTTCCCATCCTCCTTCAGCGAGTTGATAATCCGGAACAGAGACTCCAACTCCTTTCCCGAAACAATCGCCGAAGGCTCATCCATGACAATAATGTCTGCGTTCAGACATAAAGCCTTGGCGATTTCAACCATCTGCTGCTGGGCCACAGAGAGATTTCCTACCTTCTCATGCGGGTCGATACCGGCCTCGAGGCTTGCCAGGAGTTCCTTTGACCGCGCATAGAGATGTTCGTTGTCAATGGCGAGGCCTTTCATTTTCAAGGGTTCCCGTCCGAGGAAAATATTTTCAGCCACATTCAGTTCGGGGATCAGATTGAACTCCTGATAAATGATGCTTATCCCATTGACCTGGGCGTCTTTCGGAGAAGAAAAGAAAACCCGCTTCCCCTTGACGCGAATCTCTCCTTCATCGAGTCGGTACGCGCCCACCAGGACCTTCATCAAGGTGGACTTCCCGGCCCCATTTTCTCCCACCAGAGCGTGGATCTCCCCGGGCACGCAGGCAAATTCAACCTTGTAAAGCGCCTGGACGCCGGGAAAACTCTTCGAAATCCCTTTCATTTCGAAAATATTACTGTTCACGCCTCACGCCTTTTCCGGACGAAGGGAGGATCACAGTGTTCCTCCCTTCCCGGGTTTCAGTAGGGAAGCCATTTCTTGGGGAGCGTGTGCCCGATCCACCAGTTTTCCGGCTGATTCGGCTGGGCGAGTTCGCTCCATGGTACATCTGCTTTGATGTCCGCTGTTTCATCCGTAGCCGACACCAACGTCGGGACGTTGAAGTGATGGGGTACCGATTCGCCCTGGAGGACCCGCAGCGCCAGCTTCACTGCCTCGGCGCCCATCCTCGGGGGGTATGCGCCCATCACGGCCTTAAATTGATATTTCACCACGTTGCACATGAAACCGTTCAGCTGGTCTCCTGTGATGGGAACGTTCATTCCGGCGGCAACCATGGCTTCCAGGGCGCCTACACCCTGCAGCCCGCTGTCGCACCATACCCCGTCAATCTTCTTGCCGTAGGACTGGACCATGGCCTGCATAACGGTCTTGCCTTCGGTCGGCGAATAATGCGTGTACTGATAATCGAGCACCTTGATGCCGGGGTAACGGGCGAGGGCCTCGTCTGCACCGGCCTTTCGGTCAATAACAGACCCTGCTCCCGGCCAGCCACCCAGCATTACGATGTTTCCCTTTCCCTGCAATGTCTGGCACAGCCATACCATATTCATGCGGCCCAGCACCTGGTTGCTGGCATCGACAAAAGACACATAGTTGTCGCTCTTGATGCCTTTTGATACGGTTATGACCGGGAATCCTTGCTTGTGCAGCCTCGAAATTACCGGGTCCAGGGCCGCTTCGGTCGTGGCACGCACAATGAGGATGTCGATACCCTTGGCCATCAGGTCTTCGATATCGCCGATCTGTTTGTCCGCTTTTCCTTTCGCCTCTGTCACATAGAGTTTCTTTATCAAGTCCGGATGTCTTTCCGCCTCGGCCTGGACCTCACGATGCATGAAGACCGCCCACGAATTGGAGATGCCTGCATTGGAAAACCCAATGGTGTATGGCGCCTTTTTCTTGTACTTCTTCGTGTCGATCATCCTCAGGGTGCTGGGATTCCAAAGGGACGCACGATCCCATTGCCGCTGCTCCGCGGCAAAACCGCCTGTTATGGTCACGCCCAGAAAAGTGAGCGCGATCAGGACAAAAATGACCTTTCTCATAGCGTGTGCCCTCCTCAATGTAGATGGTTAGTAAAAAGTGCCTGTTCATGGCAAGTGCACTGTCGAACCGATTTCACCCCCTTTCTTGAGTAAGACCTGTTAGTAGGCTGCCTTCCTGGCATAGAAGGAAGTGGCCAGGATAATAGCTCCTCCTTTGACTATGTATTGCAGCTGCAGCGGGAGATGGAGCAGGAGGACGAGATTATAAAGAGTAGCGATAATGAGAACCCCGGCCGTGGTGCCGATTACTCCGCCTTTTCCGCCCTCAAAGGACGTCCCGCCCATGATGACTGCGGCAATAGAGTCTACTTCATACCCCTCTCCCACCCAGTTGTCCGAAATACCCAGCCAACCGGCGAGATAGAGACCTCCGATGGCAGCGGTAAAGCCAGAAATCGCATAAGTCGATATAATAATCAGGTCGGTATTGTATCCTGAAATAAGGGCCGCTTTGATATTCCCCCCCGTGGCGTAAATCTTGCGCCCGAAGATGGTCTTTTTCAGCACAATCGCGGCCAAGACCAGCAGGAAAGCGAAAGACAGGACGGAAATCGGCATGGGGCCGATATTTCCAGTCCCGAGGAGCCGGAGGAAAGGAGGAAATGTTCCTTTCGGGGCCCCCTTTGTATAGAGAAACCGCAGGCCCTGGATAATAACCATCATCCCCAGGGTGGCGATAAACGGCTGGACTCCCCGCTTCGTGACAAGAAAACCGTTTGTCAGGCCCACAACGATTCCAAACAAAATACAAAGCAATGAAACAGGAAAAAGCAGAGCATCTTGTCCGTGGGTGTTCATGGAGACGATCACGGTCACAGTCGCCATTACCGAAGCCACGGACAGGTCAAGGGCGCCCCCGCCTATCAGAATAACAAAGGTCTGTCCAACGGCCACCATCCCCAAACTGGCGGCTGGAGTAAAAATATTTCTGAGATTTTCAATGGTCAGAAATGCAGGCGAGAGAAGGGAGGAAACCGCAAAGAGGGCGATTAAAAAGATGTAAATTCCATATTCTTCAAAAATAGGTTTCCCGGAAGACATCTTTTTCTCCGAAGAAATTTACCCGGTGTGAAGAAAACGAGATGGAATTCCTCGCCCTTTCCCATCCTCCCAAAGGTGTCCCGGAGGTCAAGAAAAAACGCTTTTCACTTTTTACTATCACCCACCCTTTTGGGTGTCAAGTGTATTTTACCTATACTGTACTTTGTTCACTTCTTTTCTATTGCGTCAAAACCCATTTTTTATGCTTTTTCTCAGCTAGTTAACCGATTCTCAAAACGAAGGTGGTGTTTGCACCCATATCACCTCAATAGGGTCTCCCTCCAACCCTCGCCACCAGACAGGCACGTCAGCGGGATGGACAACGCTGTCCCCCTCCTCGAGAACATGGGCTTCTTTGCCAACCCTAAATTCAAGCTTCCCTTTCAGCACGACGCCGAATTTTTCTCCGGGGGCATCAACCATCGCCTCGTCTCCGGAACTCTCACCTTCGGAAATCCGCATAAACATAACTTCGATCTGCCGGTTCAGGTCAGGAGTCAACACCTGATATAGCACATTACTACCGGGCATTGTGACTCCTTTGCGCTTATCACCACGCACTATCTTAACATCTCTGCTGTACGCAAAAGCTCCATTTCCAGGCTTTTCCACGCTCCGCTCATAACCCCACAGATCCTGGTCAACGAGATTATCCGTACGGAAGTATACAACACTGATTCCCAGTTCATGGGCAATATTTTTGAGTGAGGTAACGGAAGGCTGAACAAGGTTCCTTTCCACCTGGCTGAGGAAACTCTTGGAGAGCCCCGTCCTTCCGGATAACTGCTCGAGGGTGAGTTTGCGTTTCAAGCGTTCCTGGCGGATTTTCAAACCCGTATCGACCATAGAACTTGCCTCCTGTCTGAATTTTACACCCAAGACATTGATCTTGTAGATCCTGCATTGATATCATAAATAAAACAGAGTGATAGCGCAAACAAAAAAATTCATAACTGAAAAAATTTCATTATTATTGAAAAGATATTGACATTACGCAACGAACTGTGCATATTAAGATCGGTTTTCATGACACTTGATCCATCATGGCAAATACCCACTTCACAGGAAAGCCGTAGATACGTAACCGTCAAATACCAGAGCAGAAAATGGCCGACAAGGCAAAAAAATTGGTTGAAGACGCGGGACGCAAAGCCATAGATTTCAGGAGAAAGGGTTTTCATTGCAGCGAGGCCAGTTTCATGGCTATCAATGAAACCCTTAAGATCATGGATCCATCCATGGTAAGAATAACGACCGGCTATCACGGAGGAGGGGGCGCTCACCGTCTGAAGACGGGAATAGACCTCAAGGGTGTGCTGGAAGAGCTTGCATCCGGCAGGGACCATCGTGACCCGAAAGAAGCGGGCGTGGCCATTACAGGCCATATCTGCGGACCTCTTGCATCGGGTATCATGTGTATCGGCTACCTTTATGGAAGGCGGTCTCCTGCCGATGATCTTCCCTGTGTCGATGAACTTGCTTTTGAGCTTCATCGCAGGTATCTTGAAAAGCTTAGAGCAAAGGAATGCAACGTTCTAAGGGAAATATGGGTGCCCAGGAGTTCCAATCATACATGTGAATACGTCTATGAAACGGGTTCAAAGCTCGCGGTCGAACTGCTTCTCGAGGCCCATACCCTGGTCCCCGAGTGTGAGAAAAAGATATTTATTGAAGATTTGTGAGACAGAGAGTCCTCGCGACTTCCCCGGGTGGTCGAGGTAACGGCCGCGAAAGGAGGATATCATGGCGCAGAATCCCATTATCGATTTCCAGGTTGACCCAGCAGACGTTGAATATATCGGTGAAGGCCTCCAGCGACCCGAATGCATCCTCGCGGAACAGGACGGGACCCTGTGGGCGGCTGACGCTCGGGGAGGACTTGCAAGAATCTCGCCTGACGGCAGCCAGGAGATTATCACCCAGGCCTTTGAATCCGCCTTTGAACAGGCCGCTGATGAAGAAACCCGCTTCACCGAAGGGACCCTGCCGAACGGTCTCGCATTTGCCGAAAACGGTGAAATCCTCATTTCCAATTTCGGGACCGACGTCCTGGAAGTCATGAGCCGTGACGGCCAAACCAGGCTGCTTTACGACAATATCGACGGCGAGCCCATCGGAAAAGTGAATTTCGTTTTGCGGGACAGCAGGAACCGTATCTGGCTCACCATTTCG
This sequence comes from uncultured Desulfobacteraceae bacterium, assembly GCA_964581175.1. Taxonomy (GTDB): domain Bacteria; phylum Desulfobacterota; class DSM-4660; order Desulfatiglandales; family Desulfatiglandaceae; genus B46-G9. The sequence goes on along the minus strand of CAZONI010000002.1, from coordinate 111,535 downwards.
ACCCGCATCAAGAACTGGATGAAGGCCATGAGCCCCAATGTTTCCGACGGGTACATCGCCCTGGTGGACAAAAAGGGGATCAGGATGGTGGCCGACGGGTTCAGGTTCACCAACGAAATTCGCCTGGATGCCGGGGAAGAATATATGTATATCGTGGAGACTTGCGGGCAGTGCATATCGCGCATGCGGCTCCAACCGGATGGCTCGCTCACCGATCGGGAAGTATTCGGTCCTTCCAAGCTGGGGAGATACGGCTTTCCCGACGGGATCGCCTTCGACGCATACGGAAACCTCTGGGGCACCCTCGTCATGGCTGACCAGATCTACGCGCTCACGCCTGAGGGCGACTTTCACGTCATCCTCGACGACACTGTTGACGAGACAGGCCTTGCCCTTGAAAAGGCGTTCAGGGAAGACCGCCTCACCCCCGAGATCATGCTGGCGGCCGGCGGGGCCATAGCCCAGTGGTTCGCGAGTGTGACATTCGGCAGCTCCGATCTGAAGACCGCCTACATCGGGAGTCTGAAAGGGACCCGCATTCCCCACTTTCGCTCACCGGTCGCGGGCCTGCCCATGGTCCACTGGAAATAGACCCCAGCGGCCGGCCGCAATCCCAACCTCAAAAAACCCGTTTGAGGAAATCACTTACGGTGAAACTTTCCTCACGGCGTTCCTGGTACTCGATAGTGACGGTCCCATAGCGGCCGTACAATCGGGCCCGTGATGCGAAGAGGAGCGGGTAGCACCGGGCCAGGGCATCCAGGTGCGACTCGCCGGACTTTTGGGAAAACGTTCCTTTCCACACCATGGGGTGAGGCTTCGAAACATATGCCTCCAGCAGCCGCTCCCGGACAGCGGGAGGAGTTTCGAGCAGGACCACTGTTGTGAGGCGGGAGAGTTTTTCCAGCAGATCATCTCCCATATAGATCACGCTCCCGGTGGTATCCACCACAATATTCTCCTGCGGTCCCGCCTTCTTGTTCTCCAGGTAGTCGACAATCTCCCTAAGCACCTCCGCCTCCAGGGACAGGTATCGCTTCTCCCGGGCCTCGTATCGATCCTCATACGGGAACCCCATCCAATCGACAACGCTCGTGGAGGTGCCATCGGGATTTCTCAGCTCCGGCCGAAGTTTTTCCGCGATCATATCATCACAGCAGAAACGCCTGAACCCACGGGCTTCCAACTTCCTAGACCAGTGGGTCTTGCCTGATCCCGCCATACCGATTAATGATAGGCGTATAGAATTTCCTTTCATACCATCCTCTTGATCTCGCCGATCTTTTTCTTGATGCGCTTCGGGGAAACAGGAAACGCCGTTTTCAGCTCCTGGGCAAAGAGGGACACCTTAAATTCCTCCATCATCCACCGGAGCTCTTCAAGGGCCTCTTGTTTCTCACTAGAAGAGCCCGAAACCACGGCATCCTGGTTCATTCTCTCCGTTTCCTTACTGAATGCCGCGGCCTCGGCCGCTCTTTTCCGGTCTTTCAAGGGATCGTAGGCTCCCCTTTCCACTCGCATCTCCAGGGCCTTCAAATAGCGGGGAAGGTGCGCGAGGCGATCCAGTGAATAGGCCTCCAGAAAATTTTCCGGAACCAGCGTTTCCAATTCCTTCCGCACCAGCGCGCACAGCTCCAAAACTGCCTTGTTTTCACTGCCGCCGCTCTCTATCCTCTGCAGGGTCGAGCGTGTTTCATAGTAGGCGTCAAGCACCTTCAGCACCTGGTCCCGCAGTTCCAGTGCTTGTGCGGGCATGGAGGACCGTATTGCCTGTGCGTGTTCGGTAAACGCCTCCCGAGTGCGGATGTTTTTCTGAAAAAGCAACCTGAGGAGACATTCGTACAGGGCATTTTGCACTCCGGGCGTCCCCCCGAAGTATGCAGCGCCCCGGCACTCCGTGCCCTTGAGGGAGAGGTCCTGCTTCAGGAACCGCAGGTCCTTGGCAAAATGAATTATGAAGAGTTGCCCGACCCCCTCCTGATGGGATGCCAGGGCCTTTTGAGGGGACGCGAAGAGCCGGATATTCACCCATTTTTCTCCGGGCTCAAGCCCCGGATAGGCCGCCGTCGAAGTCCCCACAGGTACGCTTTCAGGCAGGTCTCCGAAATCCCAGCCGGTAATGCCCTCTCTCTCCCATTTTTCCCGGGTCTGTTTCCACGCGCGGCTCGTGTCAGCAGGTTCGACCTCGGGAACACTGCGTAAGAGAAGGTGCACATCCCTTCCTGCCCCCAGTTCATGTCCCTGGTGATCGATGACGGAAATGCGCATTTTCAGGTACTCCGGTATCTCCACCGCGGCCCACACCGAGGCAGGGATGTCCACCCCGAACCGGTCGAACACAAAGGCGGCAAGCGCGGCCAGCAGGGACCCGTTCCCCTGCTCCATCTCCTTTTCTATGACATCCACGGTGTTTGAAGCAGGGACCAGCAGCTTCCGGTATCTCTTGGGCAGTCCCTTCACCAGAGAGATGATTTTTTCTCGGTAAAATCCCGGCACGCTCCATTCGAGCTTCTCCGAAGAGACAAGGGGCAGCGACCCGGAAGGGACAGAAACGGTCACCCCGTCCTCTTCCTTGCCGGGGGCAAATTTGTACGAGCAGTCAAAAACCCTGTTGCCGAAACCCAACTGATCCGGAAAAAGTGAAAGCTCATCACTGCCCGGCCTCTCCAGGAATAGATCGGTCTCCTTCATCCTGAGAAAGTCGTCCCCTCCCCGTTCCCGTATCCTCCGTTTCAGGCTCCGGATATCGCAAATTCCCTGCAGCCGGCCGGAATAGAAATCGGCCACCGTCTCCTCGCTGACCAGGATTCCCCTCCGCCGCACCTTTTCTTCCAGTTCCTGTACCCGTTGGAACAATTCTCGGTTATCCTTCAAAAAACCAAAGGACTCCTTCACATCACCTTCCACGAGGGCCGATTGAATGAAAATCCGGTGGGCTTGTTCAGAATCGATGCGGCCGAAGGATACGGACCTGCCCGTCACGATGACCAGCCCGAAAAGGGTTACCTGCTCAAGGGCACGAACCTCCCCCCGGGTTTTTTCCCAGTGGGGGTGGGAGTAGGTGGACCTGCACAGGTCCCCTCCAAGTTCTTCCAGCCAGGCGGGGTCGATCTTCGCCACGGTCCTGGCAAAAAGCCTGGACGTCTTGACCATCTCGGCGGCAACCACCCAAGGCGCGCCCTTATTGAAGAGCGTGGATCCCGGGAACACCATGACTTCTCTTCCCCTTGCCGCCTGGTATATGTTTTTTTCTTTCTTCACGGCGATGTTGGAAAGAAACCCGGCCAGGATCGACTTGTGAATCCGCTCAAAAAGCCCCTCTTTTTCCCCCTGTCCGTTTGGCTCCGCTTTCCACTCTTTCTGCTCATCCATGATGGAACAGATCTGGTCGTGCACATAGACCCACTCCCGCATCCTGGGAAAGGAAAGGAAGTGCTCTCTGCAGAATATCCTCATCTTATTCCCGCTCTTGAGCCCTTCCGATGCCCGTCCGCACTGGTTCCAGATATTCAGGATGGATATAAAATCCGAGGCAACGTCCTTGAACGGGGCATGGGCCTGATCGGCAAGCTTTGCTTTTTCCACCGGCCGCTCCCTGGGGTCCTGGATGCTCAGTGCCGCGGCAATCACCGCCACCTCTTCCACACAGTCCCGCAGCTGGGCCTCGATCATCATCCGGGAAATTCTCGGGTCAAGGGGCATCCCGGCCATGAGCCGGCCCCTTTTCGTCAGCTCGGCCTCTTTACCCTTTCCCGAAACAGCCCCCAATTCCGTCAGAAGGTTAAAGCCGTCAGTGATACTTCGCTGTCCCGGCCGGTCCAGGAATGGAAATTCCGTGATATCACCCAGTTTCAGGGCAATCATGCGCAGGATCACTTCGGCGAGGTTGGAGCGCATGATTTCCGGCAGGGTGAATTCCGGTCTCGTCAGGAAGTCGTCTTCCTCATAGAGCCGGATGCACACCCCATTCTGGACCCTCCCGCACCGGCCCTTGCGCTGATCGGCGCTGGCCCGGGATATGCTGCTGATGGGAAGCGCGGTGGTCCTGGTCCCGGGCATATACCGCGAGATGCGCGCGAGACCCGTGTCGACCACGTACTTTATGCCGGGAATGGTGAGGGATGTTTCGGCAACATTGGTTGCCACCACGATCTTGTATCCCTCCACCTTGTAGACCTTTTTCTGCTGGGACCACGAGAGCCTGGCAAACAGGGGCAGTATGGCGGTATTGCGGTATAGTCTCCCTTCGAGCTTCTCGCAGGTCTCCAGGATATCCTGCTCGGTGGGCATGAAGATGAGGATATCCCCCCGGGCCATCTCTTTCATGATCTTATCCACGGCCTTCACCGCCGTGTCTACGTACGCGAGTTCATCCTCTTCCCGGCCCGCCTCTTCTGCGGGAAGATACAGCACCTCGACCGGATACATCCTGCCGCTCACCCGGATAACCGGAGCACCATTGAAAAACTGCGAAAACTTCTCAGTGTCCAGGGTGGCGGAGCTGATGATCAGCTTGAGCTCGGGACGTATCCTGAGCAGCGTCTTGAGAATCCCCAGGAGAAAATCGATATTGATGGTCCGCTCGTGCGCTTCGTCAATAATCAGGGTATCGTACTGGTGCAGGCGCCGGTCGTGCTGCGTTTCGGCTAGGAGCATCCCATCGGTCAGGATTTTTATGTGGGCGCTCCGGGGGGTCCTATCCCGAAATCGGACCTTGTATCCCACCGACTCTCCCAGGTTTTCTCCCAGTTCTTCGGCGATCCTGCGCGCGATGGTGCCGGCGGCTATCCTCCTCGGCTGGGTGGACCCAATTTTTCCGGCAATCCCCCTGCCCGCCTCCAGGCACATCTTGGGGAGCTGGGTGCTCTTGCCTGAACCGGTGTCTCCAGACACGATGATCACCTGGTTTTCCTTGATGGTCCGGATGATATCATCCTTTGCGGCGGTGATCGGAAGCATCTCCGGGTAGCTAACATCCGGTCGTCGCGCTTCCCGCGACTCCCTCTCCCGGATTGACCGGCCAAGCCTGCGCTCAAGTGACGCGGCCTCTCCCTCCAATGCTTTCCCTGCTCTGCCCTCACGCCTTAGCCTCTTTTCAATGCGCGCCAAGCGCGTGCCCACCTGCTCCTGCTCAAGCAGCATGGCCTGCGGGATACGCCTGCGCATGGTATAAAGTCGGCTTTTTAAAGACATGAAAGACAACAACACCTTTCGATTTTAGCCATGAATTCTGGAACTCTCTGTCTGGTGCAGCACGTCACATTCTCAGTCTGCCATTCCGGACTCGATCCGGAATCCAGCTCCTCTGCCCGTCATTCCGGACTTGATCCGGAATCCAGTGCTCCACTTGAACAACGCCCTCGGAGTTCAGGTTAGAAAGTGTTCGATGCACCACACAAAAGATACTTAGACAATAACACAAATATTTGCAACCAGAAGGCACTTCTCATCCACGAATAGTGCACGCCAGGTCCCAGCTTCCGGCTGACACCTGATTATAGGCTCTAATTTTCCCGACTCAGTGAAAGATAACCTTGAAGGAATGAGGGAATACATGCAGCATTGCTAGGATGAGATCTAAGCATGACGCCGAAATTGACCTAAAGGGAGTGTTTTACAAGGATCACCCTCTATTTAATATTTCCACTACCCGGTCCCGATATTCTCGGCTCCGGTTGTCGGCGGCAGCCACTTCGATGTCCCGCGGCGACGCAGCCCCCAGGCCGAGCTCAACCGCCCGGGCAATCTGTCTTTGTTCGAAAATCTTCGGCTGCATGATCTGACGGTTGCTGCCCAGCGACTTCAAGACAGCCACCCCAACCGCATCAATGGCCACCCGATCATCCGATGCCAGGAACACGTTTCCCTTAGCCCGCTTTCCGGTCATGGGTCCCCCGTCCACAAAGGCGTCAATCCCGTCCAGGACAACCAGATGGGGCTTGAAGGCCGAATTCATTTCCGCGATCATCTCCTGCTGAAAGGCCGACCCATGCAGTTCCTGCATGTAGTCAAATCCGTGTCGACTCGTGGGAACCACGCCCACATGCAGTTTCAGCGACATGGTAAACACCCCGCCGTACTGGTGAGTTTTAAGGCAGCAGGTTGAAATCAGACATTCCGCTTCGAGGATCGGGCGCGCCACTCTGAAACCGTTTTTCCAGTGGCTGTTTTCGGGCTTGACCTCCACCCAGTCTTTTCGTTCCAGATCGTCGAAATCAATGATCCTGACATCCTGTTTCTTCATGAGCGGGATAATCCCTTTTTGTTCCATTACCTCACGGGTCGGCGGGTAGCTTCGTTCCCCCAGGCTGATGGATTTGGCCCCCATTGCCCAGACCGCTTCAACGAGTGACACCAGGGTCTCGTTATCGGTGGATCCGGGGACCTGATCCGCGGTGTTGAAATTGGGCTTGATCAGAACATGCTTGTTTTTTGCAGGGTTGATATTCAGGCATTTAATGGACGAGAGAACACCGTCTTTTCGATCCTCTGTGTTTACAAACGCAACCCGACTCCTGGAGTTGGCCATTATCGTACCTCCATGCAAACTCATTAATAATGCGCCTCCGGCAGCACCGGAATATTTTAAAAACTCCCGCCTGTTGATGCCCGATGGCATTTTATTTCTTTTCCCCTCCGGGGATTTAGCCTTCTCTTTTTTCATGACTGCCCCGTAGACCCAATGCTGCAACATTTTTGCGCAGCAATTTAACGTTGTAAAGATCTATTCGCTGTAAGCCTTGTTTGCCATGGCGTTTTCTTTCCGGTCGCTTGCCGGATCGCCAGGTTCGCTGATAACTGGGAAAAGAGTCTCAGCCAATATTATGAAAAAAGGCATCCCCCGTTTCACAGGAGATGCCTTTCATTGCCTTAAAAAGCAGGTTAGACGACGGTCACGTTGGCAGCCGACGGACCTTTCGGCCCTTGCTGAATCTCAAAGGTAACTCGCGCGCCTTCACTGAGAGATTTGAAACCGGTCGAATTGATTGCGCTGTGATGCACGAATACATCCGGTCCGTCATCTTGCTCGATGAACCCAAAACCCTTGTGGTCATTAAACCACTTAACTGTTCCGTTTGCCATAATATCATCCTCCTTTCAAAAATTTCAACGTCGCCAACTGAAGGATGATAGCCTCGAATAAACGGTTATGTCCTGCAGAAAGAAACCCTCCTGCGAATTTACAGCAGGGCTTAATTGATGAAACATACTATAAGCACCTTTTATACATAATAGCAAGCTAAATATTTATTTTTTTGGCTCCCCTCATTCAAAATAATCAAATGAGGTATTTTTTACAAGATCAAAACAATTAAAGGATTACACGGAGACGTGCTCTGGTGTAGGAGGACATAATGCCTTTCCACTGTTTGTCATTCCGGGCGTGATCCGGAATCTAGTGCTCCACCTGAACAATGCCCTAGCCCTCATGCAAATAACCGTTTGATGCACCCCACAAAAAAATAGTCTGCGCCAGTGGTAGGGTAGATCTGGTGGTTCGAAGAAGGCTCCTAAGAGGGCCTGAGTCTTCCTGACTTTTAGACATGAACAGGATTGACCGGATTTTTTTGTATGGTTGCCGGACGCAACCACACAAACCGCAATGGGCCACAGGCCCAAGCATCTTTGAACTCCCGGGAGAATTCTTGAGGTCGCCGGAATTTGCACTTGTGAACTGATCGGTTTCACTGCGTAGACCTGATGCAGTATTTGGACCGGCATCAAGCCGGGGCAAATGATCCCGCCCATCCAGTAGATCCTGTCAAATATATCTCTTCTATGTTCGCGAGAAACGGCGGAGTCGGATGACATTGTTCCTTGCATTTCTGCTTCAAATATGAGAGTAAAAACTTAATGTTGAATATCTGAATCAGCGAATGGGCGCACGCCTCCGCCGGAACATAGCAGAGTCCTCCCCTGCCCATATGGCCTCGGTCAATTCTCTAAAGGAGGAATAATGTCAAAGATCTTTCCTCAACCAATCGAGAATCTTCCCGAAGCAGACATCCCGATCAATGGACTCAAAGCATATCTCTCCGAGTCAGACAATCATCAGATAATATTTATGGAATTTGCAAATGACGTGGATTTGCCCGAGCATTCCCACGCCGCACAGGTCGGTTTTGTACTCGAAGGCCAAACCGAAATGGTAATCAACGGGGAAAAGAAGACATACACAAAAGGCGACCGTTACTACATTCCAGAGGGTATTCCCCATTCGGGTAAAATTCATGCCGGCTATTCCGACATAACGTTTTTCGATGAACCCGGACGATATTCCAGGAAACGAGGCTAAGAAAGTCTGGATGACGAATGCAGTTGGCAATGCGCTTCCGCAGACAACTCCGCTCAGCCGCTTTGCGACTCTGTGGTGACTGGGCTGATAGGAAACCGGAGTAAGAATGACAACCATCTCTGAGGGCAAAGGAAATTACCTACTGCTTATGGGCAACTTCTTAACCTAATTAGCAGGGACACCAAGATGTGGCCTCGAAATTCACTCTAAGGAACAATAGACTTTCCCGGAAAACTCCACCTTAATTTGAAAGGCTAATCTCAGACAGTTCCGGTCATTTGCAGGTCTGTGAGGATCAGGCCCTTTATGAAGTCCGATCAGCAAGAAGAACCCTGGAATAGTCAGGCCTGATAGCCGGGGCGTATAGTGAAGTCAATCCTTGAATAGTACCATTGAGGAGGGGGATCGAATGACTACTGTGCAGGTGCCGATCGCGTCGGTTCAACCATCTCTGGACTTTCTCTATACATCGATAATTGATGTGGAAACTCCGTTAGAGGTTGGACAAACAGCCTGTGGTGAAAGGCGTATCATCAACATCATTGGAGGAATGCTTGAGGGCCCCAGGCTCTCAGGGAGGATATTACCTGGAGGTGCAGATTGGCAGGTTATCAGGAATGACGGTGTAACGGAATTGGAGGCCAAGTACACTTTAGAAACCGAAGACAGCGCGTTGATCTATGTTACAAACTGGGGCCTGCGTCACGGTCCTCCCGAAACCATGAAAAAGCTCGCCGCAGGCCATGAGGTGGATCCCGGGGAGTATTACTTTAGAACAATCCCCCGGTTTGAAACCGGCTCACCCAACTATCATTGGCTCAACAGATTAGTGGCCGTCGCAAGCGGTGAACGGAGGGCATCCGAAGTGATCATAACCGTTTACGAGGTGAAATGACCAAAAGCATGCTGATTGTGAGTAAATGGGGTGAGAGATCCGGCGGAGCGTCTACCGGACGGATCTCTGCCACTCTTTTCCAAAGATGTTGCCTACTCTGTTCACCTGGCTGGGATCAATTTTCAGTGCCCGGGCGACTTCCAGGTACAGTTGCTTCCTGTCTGCATTTTCGGCTCTTATCAAGCTCTTGAGATCTCTTGTCTGCTTGAGCCCGAGCCCGCCGACCATCTTCATTTTCACGTAACCATCATTTCCCTCTTTGAGAAATCCTTTCTCGTAAAAGGGTTTCATGCGCGCGTATCTTTCTTTCATTCGCTGCTTCAATGTCCGGATTGTGGGATTGGACACCGTCAGGGCCTCATCTGCATAGGCCGTGGAGCACGTGAAAGCCAGCATCGTTTTCTCGAGAAGACGGCTGTCCTTGTCAGGAGACGGCTTTTTTTCTGCCGGAGGTTTCTGTTTGCCCCTGACGTCGTCCACAATCTTGCCCGCCACCGATTCGACCTTCTCTGCCGGGAAGTAGATGTTAATGGTGACGCAGGCGAAAAGCAGCATTAGAGACATGCAGCTCACCCCCAGGAATATCTTTCTTTGTGTTTTCATTTCATCCTCCGGATCGCGGATTAAGGTTCTCCCTTCTCGATTGGAAACCCGGTATTGCTCAAATTCTACTCATGGATGGGCACTACCTCACAACCGGGCCTGTCTTTGATGAGGACACACGCTTCAAACGCTTGACCATATCCTTGAAACTGACGCGATTATCGGGATTCTGGTTTATCACATTCACTCCCGAGATAAAACCCCTTTTTACCAGATATTCCTTGCCTTCCTCCTTGATGGTGCCGTTTATCCTGAAGACATCGTTTTCCAGCGTGGCGTGGATGCCGATCTTCTCGTATGGAAATTCTTTGAAGAGGCTCGCGAACATCCCCGCAACGCCGACAAAAGGGCTTTGCCCCCCACCCAGTTCGGCGATATGATCAACGGCCTTTACGCTTATCCTCTGGGGAACGCCTTTTTTCTTGACCGTCTCCAGGAGCAGGTCGAATCCCTGGGGTTGGCCTTCCGCTATTTCGAGTCTGTTCACATGACCGTTCAGGACCCCCTGGATCTTTCCAAATCCGCTCCCGGTGGTCAGTTTCGCAAGATCAAGGTCGCGCCACCGGGCATTCAGTTCGAGGACCGGGGTGGAGGTAAACAAGCCCGATGCGCCGATATTGGAAAGCACGACGCTTCCACCAAAGACCTTTGCCTCCATCTGCCCTTTGCTGCGCATGATTCCTTTTTCAATGTGAATGGATTCCAGGTTGCCGTTCAGGGTTCCCCGGACGTCTTTTTCGGGTAATTCGAATTTTGCCAGCAGAGGCCTCAGACTGACGGAATTTACACTGATGCTCGTGTCGCACGACGGGCTCATGTCGGGCAAGCCCTTTGCAACCAAAGGTCCAATCCTGACGTTCCCGCCGGGGATCTTGAGGGTTGTGGAAGCAGGTATCGACAAGGTGTTCGGCCCCGCAAGGAGGTTCAAATCCAATGACTGCCAGGGAAGGAAGGGCGCTTTCACAGTCCGGACGGACAGTTTCCCCTTAAGAGGGTTCAACGGCTCCTTTTCACTGTAGTTCCGGTACCAGAGTGGAAGCGAAAGGTCAATGCCTTCCAGCGCGGTCCTACTGCTGTCAATGGAGAGATTACCCTCTTTCCAGTCCAGACGTCCCTTGGCCGTCCATCGGGATCCAGACCCCTTCAGTCTGCAGTCTCCCGACAGGCTCCCGTCGGCGTCGGCGGCTGTGAGAATCGGCTTTTCCGTCTGGAAAGGCTCCTTCAGGAGTTTCGTAAGCACAGGCCCCAGCGGCGTGCCGGGGATATTCATGGAAACATCAAAGCTCCGGGATGCGCCGCTCCCGAGCAGGTCGCCGTTCATGTGAAGCTGGAGGACGGACTTGAGCCCAAGCGTCGCGTCTGTCAGATGAAGCCGTCTGTCCCCCTCGTTGTACAATCCCTTCCCTGAACAGATGAATGGGTTCTTTTGAAGATCAAAGTAGAAACGGCCGAAAAGGACTTCTCCCCTGTCCGCTTGAACCATTGCGTGACCTTCAATCTTCGAAAAAGACGGGGCAATCTTTCCTGCCATTTCCGCTTTGACAGCGAGAGCCTGTCCCATAGAGGTTTCTTCACGGTTCTGAAAAGAAAGCCCTTCAAGAGTCACCTCCGCGCTCAAGGCGTATCCTCCTTCCCCTTTCCGCCGTGCCTCGACCTCCATACGATCCGCTCCTGACGCCGTCCACCCGGGCGGGAGAAGGTGCAGCGTCCCAGCCGTCTCAAGAAAGCCGGTTTGCCTGCCACCTATTTTCATTAGCACTTCACTTTTCTCAATATTCAGGGACGCCTGGAGGTTCTTCAAAAGAGAAGAGTCAATGCGAATGGCGGGCAGGGAGAAGGTTCTATTTGCCGCATCGACCTTGCCTTCCCCTGCCTTCAGACTGAGGTTCCGAACCAGCAATTCCCTCCCCTGGTAAACACGCTTTGCCGCCGGGATAAGGACAGAGAGATTCTTGAGGTCATAGCTCGGATAGCTGCCCGCAAAAGAGAGCGAAGCCGTAAAAGGTTTCAGGTCCACGCCCAGGCCCGAAAGCAGGATGTCGCTTGCCTTCACCGCGCCGTAGACCCGGACGTCGGGGAAAGTACCCGCCGCCTGAATGTCGCCGGAAATATTTCCGTTGCCTCTCACGCCTGAAGAATCGAATGAAAGGTGGTTCTGCCTAAAAAATCCGTGAAGGTTGCCCTCCCAGGTCCACGCGTTTTCCCCATTCTGTTTACGAAGGCCCTTAATGTTCCCGGTCAGGTTGAGAGGACCGACCAGCGTGACGGGAAGCGCCTTGATTTCTCGAGGGAGGAGAGAGCGTAGACGATCGGGCGAAAAACTGGATTTGAGAATCTTCACCAGGATCTCCATCTGCGTTCCGAACCTTGCGTCCGCCGAGCCCTCAAACAGCAACCCGTCACCCAAGGTGATCTGCAGGGGGTCAGCATGCAGCGTCTTGCTCCCGAAATGGACTCCGCCTCCTATCGTGATGCGCACGCCTGATGGAACGATCATTTCCTGAGTACCGTTCCTAAACTCAATCGGCCCGGATACAAGTTCCGTACTGCTGAAGGAGAGTTTCCCATCCTTGACCTGGTAGAGGAGCCTTGTTTTTACCTCCAGGTCCCTGATACCGACCATGGGACTCTCAAGATGGGCGCCTTCAATGCTCAGGAAACAGCCGACTTCAGGATAATTCAGAGACAGCTTTTGGTCCGCCTTCACGGAGACTTTGGGAACCACAAGATTTAAGCCTTGAGAGGGCCATTTGGCCTGCATTCCGCAGAGGATTTCAAGAGGCCGGCCGGCCTTCAGGTCTGCACGAATGTGGGCTATCCGGAGAGTGCGTCCACCCAGTCGCGCTGATACGAGACCTTCGTGGATTTCCGCTGACTCGAATCTCACGTGACTGAAAACGAAGAACGCAAAAAGCCCGCGCAAGAGGCTGCCAAGGAATGAAGGTCTCGAGGGCGGTTCACCCAATCCGGAGAGTTCCGGCTTTTCGGTGATATGAGAAATGAATCCGGACACCTTGATGTTTTTCACAACAAGGGTCCTGTGGCCCCAGGTCCCCTCGAACGAAAAGTCAGCCGCAGCAGCGGGCACGTCCAGGGAAAAGCCCCGCCCCGCTTTTCCCGGCTCAACCTGGACTCCTTCGAGTTCCATTCTAAGCGGGTCGCGTGAATAGGTCATCCGCTGGATGCTGAGTGAGACTCCCATCGAACTGGAGACCGTCTTCTCCATAAGAGCTTTTATTTTGGCGGGGTGCCTGTAGTAATAGAGGAGGACAGACATCGAAAGCACAACAAAAACCAACACGGCCACACCAACGGTCACAATGATCTTTGACTTGGTTTTCATTTTTCCCGTGTCAATCACTGACGTCCAAGTTAGTTTCCATCCATAAATGGCTATTTTTCACAATCTCCGCGTCAATCTGCGAGATCACTTGTGCGACGTACTATCATAAGTACGTTTCCGCGTAATCCATTGATTTTTTTGACCTTGTAAAAAATATCTCTTTTCTGGGTCGGAAACCCGCCGTGCCCAAATTCAATTGTGGATGAGCACGAGATGGTTTCTATTCGCGAGCGAGAAATACCGGTGCTCGTTTATTTGAGGAAGGCCCGCTTTTTCTACTTCAGATTGAACGAAAAGGACGGCGCAGCCGGGGTCAGGAGGGCTGTCTCGGTCTCGGCGCTGCAATACAGAGCAAGCATTCGGGCGACTCGATCACGTACGGAAGTGGCCCGCTTCTCACCGTCTTCGCCAAGTCCGTCGATGTTCATGACTATGGCCTCCGTGTCTTCGGTGATTCGGGTTTGGTAACCGTTCCGCCAGTTCCACCGTCGGCACATGACCTCCCGGGTTTCCGCAACCACGTAAATGATCTCTCCGGGGTCAGGATGTTCAGTTTTGTCCGGGTCACCCAGGGGCGTGAACCGCTCATCCCCGTCAGCAGGACGGAGATCAAGGGTTTCTCCTGCCCGGTGCAAATCGTCTCCGCCGACCGGCAAGACTCCCCGGATGGAGTTGTCGTTCATGATGGCCACAGCATTGTTGATGAAAGGTATGGAGACGCCGGGTTTCTGGACGCGTTTCAGAAGAGCCAGATGGGCGGGCGGGAACTTTTTTGGATTACATCCCAGCGCACGGTAGGTTTTGTCCCAGACAGCCGTTCTCGGGTCCGCTGTCAGATCGACGGGCGCTGCGGCCGCGCTGGCAAGCGCCTCGTGCAGAAGGGACTCGAGCTCATCGGACGACCCATGATTGTTCATTTTGCGGGCCACGATGATGCCCCGCCTGAAGCTCGGAAACCTTTCGAAAATCTCTCCGCCAACTCGTGTCTCATACATTGCTTTTTACCCCCTATCCAGGGAACTTGACTACAATTTTCTTGCCAGTGATAAATGAGGACACTCGCGACTCATTTGCAGGCCTCCTCTCACATATCCGCCGACCGACGCCGATCAAGAACAAAATATGTTTACAAAGAAGCCCATGTCATTGGTATGATACCGACGGCTAAATTTCTCCGGGCTGTACAGTATTCAGTTTCTTTTCTCATGAGAGCATAGTACTACTTTACCGCTCGATGGAAAACCTGGGCCTGCACTCCAGGCCAGAGCAAAGGCTGCGTCGCGATATTCCGGCGAAGACTCCAGGAGTCAGACTTCTGAATCCAGAATAAAAGTCTGGGCTATTGGAGCGGACTTTGCGTTAATCTTTTATTATAATGGAGCATGATACCATGAACACGTTATTCGAACAAACATCCATTAACGGCATGAAACTGGCGAACCGATTCGTTCGGTCTGCAACGTGGGAAGGCATGGCCACAGAGGACGGTGCATGTACACCCAGGCTTATCGATCTGCTGACCAACCTCGCCAGGGGAGGAGTGGGACTGATCATCACCAGTCATGCATATGTCAGCCGGGAAGGTCAGGCCGGGCCGTGGCAACTGGGGGCCTACACTGACACTCTGGTATCGGGCCTTGAGGCCATGGTAAAAGCCGTCCACAAAAACGGGGGCAAAATCGTCATGCAGCTCGCCCATGCAGGATTTTTTGCATTTGCCAAATTGACCGGCCAGATGCCGCTGGCGCCGTCAAACGTGGAAGGATTTGCAAAATCCCCGCGTCGGGAAATGACCGTCGAGGACATTCGAAACGTGATCAAATCATATGGTGCTGCCGCAAAAAGGGCACAAAAGGCCGGGTTTGACGGCGTCGAGATCCATGCCGCTCACGGCTATCTCCTCAGCCAGTTTCTTTCTCCGGCATTCAACCGCAGAGCTGATGAATTCGGCGGTGAGATCAAGCATCGAGCCAGAGCTCTTCTGGAGGTGCTTAGAGAAATCCGGCAAACAGTAGGCAGAGACTATCCGGTTATGGTAAAAATGAACTGCCGGGATTTTATCGAAAACGGACTGGAACTGGAGGATTCCCTCAAGGTTGGAAACATGCTGGTCTCGGAAGGAATTGATGCAATCGAGCTCAGTGGCGGCGTACTGGTCGGAGGCAAACTGCAGCCGAGCCGCATGGGAATCAAATCCGAAGAAAAAGAGGCCTACTTTCAAAATGAGGCCAGGGCTTTCAAAGAGAGTGTAAACACCCCTCTGATTCTCGTGGGCGGAAACCGTTCTTTTGCAGTGGCCGAACGCCTCGTCAATCAGGGCGTTGCAGATTACATCTCCATGAGCCGTCCGTTCATCCGGGAACCTGCTCTAATCAACCGCTGGAAGGCCGGCGATCTGAGAAGGGCAGCATGTGTATCGGACAACCAGTGTTTTATACCGCCGGGAAAAGGCCGGGGCGTATACTGCCTGACGGAAGAAAGAGAAAAGAAGGAATGAGAGGGTTTGAATGACCGGCATCAACATTCGAGAGGCAGTCGTTGAGGATCTGCCTGCCGTTCTCGCTCTCTACGGTCAGCCTGATGTCGATAACGGCGAAGTGCTTGATTTTGAAAGCGCGGAGGCGATTTTCACGTGCATGCGAAGCTACCCCAGCTATAGACTTTTTGTCGCCTGTTCAGATGACCACATTGTGGGGACTTATTCACTTGTTATCCTAGACAATATGATTCACAAAGGCGCGCGCTCAGCCCTTGTGGAAGCCGTCATTGTTTCAGCGGAATACCGCCGGCAAGGCGTGGGAAAAGCGATGATGAACCACGCGCTTGGTCTGTGTCGAGGAGCAAATTGTTATAAACTCGCTCTTTCGAGCAATTTGATCAGAGAATCCGCGCACGACTTCTATGAACATCTTGGGTTCAAAAAACACGGGTTCAGTTTTGTGGCAAACCTTTGAGAGTAAGTATTCGGGTCCACGGCAATAATGCAGAAAAGGAGATAGTGAAATGGTAAGAGTAATTGCATCGATTCACGTAAAGGAAGGTCAACTGTCGAAATTTATTGAAATTTTCAAATCCAATGTTCCGGATGTTCTTGAAGAGAAGGGATGTGTAGAGTATGTGCCGAATATTGACCTGCCTACGGGCCTCCCCCGCCAAGAGCTGAATAGTAACGTCGTCACAATAATCGAGAAATGGCGCAGCTTGGAGGACCTGCAAGCACACGCATCGTCACCGCACATGCTTGCATACCAAAAAAAGGTCAAGGACCTTGTCGACAAAGTGACATTAAAGATTCTGACGGAGGCATAACCCGCTACCCCTCGACAAGAGGGGACGTCGGGGTCGGTGCGGCGGCTATTCGGCCGGAAGGACCAGGTCCTCGAGCGAGTCAGGAAACTGCGTCAAAGAAACACAGCCGTCTTCGGTCACCAGGACGGTATCGGAGTGTCGAAATCCACCGACCCCCGCAACATAGACTCCCGGTTCAATACTGATGACCATGTTCTTTTCCAGGACATGATCGCTGCCGAGAGCCACCCACGGCGGTTCATGACCGGTAATACCGAATCCATGGCCGGTGCGATGCAGGATGTTGTCCCCGTAACCGGCGTCCTGGATTATTCTTAGAACCTGGCGGTCGACATCCTCAGCCCTGACGCCGGGCTTGACCAGTTCGTAGGCTTTCTGTCGGGCTTCCATAGTGAGCGCGAACAGCTCCCCGGCCTCAGCGGGCATGCCTCCGATAAAAAACGTCCTTTCTACCTCTGCCGAGTAACCATTGGCCTGGGCAGTAATGATGGCCAGGTTCGGTCCCCCTGTCTCCAGAGAGTCGAACAATCCGGGAACCGAATGAGGTTGTGCGGACAAGTCCTTGGGCCAGACGGCAGCGATGAATTTTGTCACCAACAAATTAACATCCGGAATTCCCAAAACAACCTTGACCATCATTTCCTTGGAACCTTCGCTGTAAATGGTGGCAACCCGAGCACCGGGCCTGGAGAGTTCCAGCGCCTTTTTCATCCCGTTGTCAACAACAGTGGCGGCATAGGCAATTCGCCCGATTTCGTAGTCGGTTTTGACCAGCCTGGCTTCATCGAGCAGGTCGGAGACGATGGTCTTGCCAGGCATGACTGCCTTCAACGCCAAGCTCAGCGAGGACTCGATTCCGACCTTTTTATCGCCGCCGATCACTCGATTCAATGTGTCGACGAAGGTTTTTCCTGGAGGAGCCGGGTACTCGTAGTACGTATGGTAATCGACGTCGATCAGGATTCGCTGCTCGGCATGACTGACCTCCAGTAGAGGGACGATCAAAACTGGTTTATTTCCGGCAGGAACCACGAGAAAAAAAGGCCTTTCAAAAGGAAAGTAGGCAAAGTTGGTGAGGTAATAGACATTTTCGGTGTGAGCCGCTACATAGATATCCAGCCCCTCTCTGGCCATCAGCGACCTGACTTTGTCCATTCTCAGGTCAAGCTCGTCTTTTGAAGGTGGCGCGGTGACCGATGCTACAGTATTTGCCATGTGTTCCTCCTACAAATTGTGTTGTGTTAAAGCAGGATGCCCCACTGCTACCCTTTTTCCTCCGGCGTCTAATCCAATCCGAGCCGTCTAACAAACCAATAACCTGCCGGTTAAAAAGTGAAAATGGTCGCCTTCCAGACCCATCTACCGGCCGGAAAGTTCGATTCAAATCCACCGTCTATCAAACAGGTCAAACTCAATGCAGGCTTGGCCATTTCCTCGGGTACACCCAGATTTTGCTTTAATTCACATTCAGACTACTTAATGATCAGCGATTAGTCCAATGCCATTATGTGAAATGAAATGTATTCAACTCTTTACTTTTTGACAAGTCCAAAAGTCCTGGATTTTCGACCTGGCTTCAACTAATATTCATGATCACGTCTCACGACGTCACCAAGGTTTACATGCGGATGAACCATGCTCTTGCTCTGGGTCGAAGAGCCAAATCTTACAAACTTGCCCTTTCGAATAATGTGGCCAGAGAATCCGCACATGACTTCCATGAGTACATTGGGTTCAAGAAACATGGGTTCAGTTTTGTCGTAGACCTTGATGAATGAAAGAAGGGAACTGCCGACTCTATCGGTAAAGGAGTGTGTATGGCAGAGGTACAATTTCACCAGGTTGAGAGCGAAGAGGACAAACAGCGGGCGGATGCGCTTATTCGCGAGTACCTGGAATGGTTGAACGAACGTATACAGCGCGATTACGGTATCGAATTCGACGTCGAAGCCATGCTGGCATCCAATTTATCAGAGCCGGACAAGTTTTATCCCCCGGTTGGGCGTTTTTACCTTGCTCGATATGGAGGAGAGATCGCCGGGGTGGGCTGTTTAAAGAAACTTGGAGAGGGCGTGGGAGAAGTTCAACGCATGTATGTTCCGCCGCGTTTCCGAGGGAGAGGCGTCGGGCGGGCAATCGTGAACCGTTTGATAGAAGACGCCCGGTCGATGGGATACAGGCGGCTGAAACTTGGGAGCTTGGGATTCCTTGGAGCAGCCCATTCCCTTTATCGATCCGTTCGGTTCCATCAAATAGACCCATACGTGGACAACAGTATGGAATTATATCAGGATGCTGGAAACCTCGATAAATACTACTCAATTGCGGTCTTCATGGAAATGAATCTCTAATCAAGGTCACAAAACCTATCCTGCTTCGGTCTCAGAACATTGTCTTTGGCATGAAAATGGCATTTTTAACCAAAGAAGAATGAGGGCTTGCTTTTTCACTGCCGCTTCTAATAAGCCGTCATGTCACTACGTTGGTCTGCTTATCTGCCTCGCTTCGTGTCGAGTTGCTCTGAGTGCGCGTGCCAAAACCGAAGCGGCACGGTCCAAATACGTGGGCAAGGGGTGAATCCTGATTCTCGGGTTAAAAGATGGTGAAATTCCTCAGGTTGCATCCTGATATGCTGCGCTGTTTTCTCTTAAGGAGACCACAGCTGCATGACCTCAATGTGGTTGGGAATATCCGCGGTGTGAAGGCCTTGTTCTAACGAAAAGCAACCCGCAAAACCAAAAAATGGAGGTAAAATACCATGGGATCAAAGGTTGAGAAGCCGGGAATGGGGTGGTTGCCGGACTATCCCGATTTCAGGGACTACACTGCGGAGCAGGATGAAGTCTCATCCAGGCTTAAAGCATTGGGACAGAAGGATTCCGTAAAGACCATGCTTCAAAAAGCGGGTGTGGCAAAAAAGGTGAAAGCTGGGGCGGCAAAGTCTGCAAAAGCAAGCCTGCCTGCTTCTGCAGATTTACGGGCGTGGTGCTCACCGATAGAGAACCAGGGTTCGCTTGGCTCGTGCACGGCAAACGCCGGCGTTGGGATAGTAGAGTATTATGAAAGGAGGGCGTTTGGAAAATATATTGATGCATCCAGACTGTTCCTCTACAAGACTACGCGAGACATGCTGCACTGGACAGGAGACACCGGGGCATCTCTTCGTTCAACAATGGGGGCTTTGGCGCTGTTCGGAGTTCCGCCGGAAGAGTATTGGCCGTATGTAGTTGCGGACTTTGAAAAAGAACCACCGGCCTTCTGCTATGCCTTTGCCCAGAACTATCAGGCGATTAGTTACTACCGGCTTGATCCGTCGGGGACTCCCAAAGAGACTTTGCTGAACACGATCAAGACAAATCTTGCAGCAGGTCTTCCCTCGATGTTCGGGTTCACAGTCTACAGCTCGTACACGCAGGCGGCAGCAACTGGAAAGATACCATACCCGACCCCAGGGGAGAAGATAGTCGGCGGCCATGCCATTGTTGCGGTTGGTCACAATGACGACCTGCTGATTAGAAATACCGATCCAAATGCTGTAGAAACAAAGGGCGCTTTGCTTATCAGAAACTCGTGGGGGACGGAGTGGGGAAGCAGAGGCTATGGATGGTTACCTTATGACTATATTTTGAAAGGCTTGGCTGTGGATTGGTGGATGCTGCTGAAGAATGAGTGGATCGACACCGGCGCCTTTAAGATGTGAATACGAGGGGAGAGATAAATCTGTGGACATTCGGGTCTTCCCCGCCAAGAGTTGAATAGCAGTGTTGTCACAATAATCGAGAAATGGCGTGGTTTGGAGGACCTGCAAGCACACGCATCGTCACCGCACATGCTTGCATACCAACAAAAGATCAAGGATTTTGTCCACAGAGTCTCACTGAAAATTCTGACGGAGGTCTGACAGTGACCTGAATCAATTCAAACTCCACGTCTATTTCAAGCCCAAGATCGAGTTGAGCACCCATTTCAACCCGCCTTCCCGGAAGTTTTGACTTTCAGTGCCGGCCCCTGTCGTGAGTGAGGTGAAGAGATATAGTTTCTAAGGTCACGTCGCGCTTGTGCTGAATTACGCCGCGCGGAATCATAGTGATGAGGCCCGTAAAGTTCCTATCGGGCGGCACGCAGGCGGCCACAGTGGCCTTGCAAGGCATAACTCCCTTCACAGGAAACCTGTTTTGAGTTATTAGACTGACATGTCAGTTTCTCCAAAGGGTCCGGCATCCTCTTCTGATTTATCCGCTTCTCCTGGAGACATTGGTTGAAGGAAAATCTGAAAATGACTGTGAAGGGGGAACCGACTTTTTGCTCGTAGTGTGGGAAGAACAAGACGAAGCGCATTTAAAGGAAACACCCTAAGCTTCGGCTTTGAAAAAGCGCGTATCTTATGCTATCCTCGCCGAAAATATGTCATTAAGGACTGTGAAAACTCATTTTTCTCTGATTTCCGGATAGCAAATTGCATATGATCTTTTGAGAAAATTGCAAAGTCAGTGAGCCGATTGTTCAAGGAACAGGGAGGTGATTGTGCCCAAAAAGATTTTGCTATTCTCTGTCCTCTTTTCAGTGTGGACTGTGTTGATATACGCAGGCGTGTCGGCGGAGATGCAAAATAAGCCAGCCGAAAAGAGCGTATACTCGTTGGATGAGCTGTATCGGCTGGCACTCAGCCGATCAGAAGAGGTCGGGATTTCCGAGGAGGAATTGCACCTGGCGCGTCAGACTCGCAAGAAGGCGTTTTCCGTCCTGGTGCCGGTGCTTTCCGCTTTTGGCAGCCACACCCGGTACGGACTCAATGACACTTCAATTGATCTCATTACCGCGCCTGACAGTGCAACAGCCTGGGGGCTTCAGTTAAGCCAGAAGTTCACTTTGAACGGAAAAGAACTGATTGCCCTGAGAATTACCGGAGAGACCATTGAAAAAAGCAGCTACGATCTTTCCGCCGTCAAGGAAGAGTTTCTTCTCGGTGTTGCCGCTGCGTATGTCGATGTGCTGAAATCCACCAAGGCCCTTGAAATAGCGGAGGCCAATCTCAACAGGCTATCGACATACCGGGATGCAGTGGCGGTGAAACTGAAGCTGGAAGAAGTCGCCAAAACGGATATGTTCAGGGCTGAAGCGGAGCTCTCCAGGGCAAAGGCGGAGCTGATATCCGCCAAAAACCAACTCAAATATGCCAAAGCCGTCCTCTCACAACTCGGAGGCCTCAAAGGCGACTATGAGATTTCCGATATGGAACCGAACCCCGATCCCACGAAAGGTCGGAACATTTCGGAATTGAAGGAAGTTGCCTACAATCACCGTGCTGAATTGAAGGCACTGAAGAAACAGCAAGACATTGCCGAGGATCAAGTCAGGTACTACCGGAGCGAATATTGGCCGACCGTTTCCCTGGACGGCAGCTATTCCAAAACCAAACCGAATCCAAGCGACGCCTTTATTCTGAACGAGGAAAACCTGTCAGTAGGTCTTACCGTAACCCTGCCGCTGTATGACGGCGGTTTGAAAAAGGCCCAGGTGCATGAAGCCGTCTCAAAGAAACGCCAGGCGGATTTGAGTTATCGATCCGTCAAGAAAAAGATTGAATTGGAAGTGGAGAGCTCTTACCTTTCCGTTATTTCGGCAAGAAGCATGATTAATGCGCTGGCAGATCAGGTCAGGTTTGCCCGTTCCGATTACGATGCGGTTCTAACACAGTTTCAGTACGGATTGGCGAACAGCGTGGACGTCATGGATGCAAACACGCTGCTTGTGACGGCGGAGCGACAGCTCTCCGAGGCGCATTATACGTACCAATTGGCAATTCTGAAACTGAACCGCTCCCAGGGTTTGTTCTTATCCTCATTGGAAAAAGAAGGGGAATTGTAGAAAGCGGGTGCCGGGCGTCAGGTCCCCGCTCGGGAGATACCGGGCGCTCCAGGGTCAAATTTTCAGAGCGATGGTGCAAAAATGAACAAGGATATGAACAGTTCTGAGACTCCGGATCTGAAAAACGGAATGCTTGCGCGCATCTGGGGCCTGTTGCCTTACCTGGCGGTGGTGCTGATGGCGGCGCTGCTTGCATTTCGCGGTGTCACATGCTCGGAGAAGAAAACCAGGCTTGCCGCCGCGAACAACAGAGATGCTGCTTCGGTTCAAGAAGCGGTCAATGTGGTCGCGTTGAAACTGAAACCAACGACAATTCAGGACCGGATTAACCTGCCTGCTGTGGTGGAACCCTGGATCAAACTCAAAATCATGGCAGAAGTCAGGGGGAGAGTGATTCAAAAAAAGGTCCAGGAGGGCGCTTCGGTTCGAAAGGGGGACCTCATTGCCGTCATTGACGAGCGGGATTATGTGAACGCCTACAATTCTGCAAAGGCACTTTATGAGACCGCCCTGGCCTCTTTCGAACGGTACACCGAGCTCCACAAGGCTCAGTTGTCGACCAAATCCCAGCTGGATACGGCGCGTGCAAACATGGAAAACGCCAAGGCGTCCATGGACAATGCCGCACTTTCCCTGGGACGATGTAGAATCCACGCGCCGTTTACCGGAATACTGAACCACGTCTATTTTGAAAAAGACCAGTATGTTAATGCCGGGGATATGATGGCCGAACTGATTCAGATGGACCGGGTAAAAGTCAATGTGGGCATTCCTGAATCCGACGTGGAAGCCGTCAGGAAGCTCTCTTCGTTCGATATTATATTTGATGCCCTGGGCGGCAGGACGGTCAAAGGGACGAAGGTCTACTTATCCAAAACCACCGATTCCGAAGCGCGACTGTACAGCCTGAAACTTGCTGTCGAAAATCCCGGCCATGACATCCTGCCGGACATGTTTGCCCGGGTGAAAATCGTCAAGCATGAGGTCACCGATGGAGTCGCCATACCCTTGTACGCAATCATCACCAATAAAGATACCAGCTACGTGTATGTGGTGGATAACGATAATATGGTGCACCTCAGGCGCGTTGAAACAGGATTGCAGGAATCATGGCAGGTGGAAGTCACCAAGGGACTCTCACTTGGAGAACGAGTCGTGGTAGTCGGACATCGAAGCGTGGGAGACGGGGACACGGTCAACGTCATCAGAACCGTCGACAGTGCTGAGGCGCTGAAGGGATGATCATTTCAGACACAGCCATAAGAAACAGGATGAGCGTTGTCATCCTGGCGTTGATTATCATTATTTTCGGCGCCTACTGCTATTCGGTGCTTCCCCGTGAAAGCTCTCCCGATGTGACAATTCCTTATGTGTTTGTGTCCACCAGTTACCGAGGCGTATCGTCTTCGGATATCGAAACCTCCATCACCGTCAAGATCGAGAAGAAATTGAAGGGTATTGACGGCGTCAAGAAGATAAAATCCGTCAGTTCCGAAGGGTATTCTTTTATCAACATCGAATTCAATACGGGCATTGATATCAATGACGCCCTTCAGAAGGTCAAGGACAAGGTGGATGAAGCCAGGAGCGATCTGCCTTCCGACCTGGAAAACGATCCCTCTGTGTTTGAAGTCAACTTTTCCGAAATGCCTATCGTTACGTACTCCCTCGCCGGCACCTGCGGCGACAAATGCCTGAAAAAGTTGGCGGACGACCTGCAGGACGAAATCGAGTCCGTTCCGGGCGTCCTGGAGGTGGAAGTCAGCGGTGCCCGGGAGCGCGAAATCCAAGTCGTTGTCAATCCGGACAAATTGACCTATTTCCATATTCCCATAACCAAGCTGCAAATGGTGGTGGCCGGTGAGAACCAGAATACTTCCGGCGGATTCATCACCCTCGGAGACGGGCGTTATCAGCTTCGGGTACCCGGCGAATTTCAGTCACCGGAGGAACTCTACCACCTGGTAGTAAGCACCTTCAAAGGCCAGCCTGTCTATCTGAAAGATGTAGCGGAGATTAGGGATACCTTTAAAGACGAAACCAGTCGTGCCAGGCTGGACGGCCGCGATGCTGTCGGCATTTCGGTCAAAAAGCGTGTCGGCGAGAATATCATCAAAATAGCCGATAAAGTAGATGAGATCGTCAAGCGTCAGCAGAAGAAGTGGCCGAGCGGCACAACCATTACCAAGCTTCTTGATCAGGCCAAAGATATCCGGATCATGGTGAATGATCTGGAGAACAACATCCTCTCCGGACTAATTCTTGTGGTACTGGTGCTGTTGTTTGCTCTCGGGTTCAGGAATGCATTCCTGGTAGGGCTGGCGATCCCTTTCTCAATGCTGCTGTCTTTTGTGGTTCTCTATGCCTTGGGGATTACCCTGAACATGGTGGTACTGTTTTCTCTGACTCTTGCATTGGGCATGCTGGTGGACAATGCCATCGTCATCGTTGAAAATATATACAGATACATGGAACAAGGGGTGGGCCGCATTCAATCCGCCATGAAAGCCACAGCCGAGGTGGCGTGGCCGGTGATCGGGTCCACATTGACTACGCTGGCGGCGTTCCTGCCTTTGATTTTTTGGCCGGGGATTATGGGCGATTTCATGAAATATCTGCCCATAACCCTGATCGTGACCCTTTCCTCCAGTCTTTTCGTGGCCCTCGTCATCAATCCGACCCTGTGTGCAATTTTTATGAGAATAAAGGGCGGTTCAGGCTTAACCATCGAAGAGGAGAATCCTGAAACTCCCGAGGCGGGTGAAAAACCGGTGGCGATCAGGGGGTGGATTCTGACCTTTTACAGCCGCCTGCTCTCCGGCGCCCTGAGACATCGTGTGGCGGTACTTCTGATATCTTTTCTGCTTGTCGGCCTCATGGCGCAGACCTGGCTGATTAACGTCGGGCTGGAACGCCCCGTAACATTTATGCCCAATATCGATCCGGATGTGGCGTATGTGAATATCGACGTGCCGGAAGGGGCGGACCTTGGGTATTCCGATCGTATCGCAAAGAAACTGGAAATGGCGATTGCCGGCGCCGGCGATGAATCCGCCGTGACATCCGCCGAGGAGTACGAAGCTGCCTACAAACCAAAAGAACATCAGACTGCCGGAGACCGGACATACCTGGGGCCAAGCGACCTGGGGAATATCGAGCACGTTTACGCAAAAACCGTTGCGGGCGCGGGTGCAACGGACATTTTCAGCTCCACTTCATCCAATCATTTAAGTATGCAGTTTATTGACCTGGCGGACCGCAGGCGGCCGACCACCGACACCATTGACGAGATCCGAGAACGAATCAAGCTGATTCCAGGCGCCGAGATCAGGGTGGAGCAGGAACAGCAAGGCCCGCCCACCGGAGCTCCCATTAATATCGAAATATCCGGTGAAAACTTCTCGGTGCTGAATAACCTCGCCAAGGCGACAGAGAAGATCATCAGCAAGATACCTCATGTGAAGGATGTCCAGAATGATTTTCACGAGGCCATTCCTGCCATCCGGGTTCGGATAGATCGCCAGAAAGCGGCGCTGTTCGGGCTTTCCACGAACAGCATAGGATTTGCCCTGAAGACTGCCTATAACGGGCTCGACGTGTCCACCTATTATGAGGAGGACAAGGATTATGACATCACCGTTACGCTTTCCGAAAAGGACCGGAGAAAAACGGATGTGCTCCATCGGTTGATGATCCCCACCCCTTCCGGTCAGATGGTGCCGTTGACCACCATCGCGGACATTGGCTACACCGGGATTATCGGTGATATCATCCGCATTGACCAGAAACGGGTTGTAACCGTCAAAGCCAATGTGGATGAAACAAAAGTGCCCGGCGCAGTAGCCAGAATGCAGGCGGAGAAGATGTTGACTTCCCTGCGGTTGCCGCCGGGATATCAAATGAAATTCACCGGAGAATTCGAATCCCAGCAGGAATCAGAGAAGTTCCTGTCCAAGGCGTTTGTCATCGCCTTGTTCCTTATTTTCTTTATTCTGGTGACACTGTTTAATTCCGTTTCCCAGCCGCTTATCATTCTCACTTCCGTGATTCTCTCGCTGGGGGGGGTTTTTCTGGGACTGACGGTCATCAATCAGCCGTTTGGTGTTATCATGACCGGCGTGGGAGTTATTTCTCTTGCAGGCGTCGTGGTGAACAACGCCATCGTGCTCATCGATTATACAAATAAACTGGCTGGGCGGGGAATGAATTTGCGCGACGCCATCATCGCCGCGGGCGCCACCCGCCTCAGGCCCGTATTGCTGACAGCCATCACCACTGTTCTGGGTCTGATTCCAATGGTCACCGGTGTTTCCTTCGACTTCAAGAAGATGGCAATAGCATGGGTGAGTGCGTCGACCCAATGGTGGCAGTCCATGGCTTCGGTGGTGATCTTCGGGCTATTGATCGCCACTTTCCTGACCCTGATCGTCGTGCCGACGCTTTATTCCCTGGTGGAATCCCTGCGCCTCGGTTCAAGCAGCGCCGTTCGTTGGGTTCGCCGGCTGTACTGGAAGCCCTTTCACGTTCATAAACAGCGGTGAGTTTTCCACGAGAAGGCAGGCGCCTCGAAAACGCGCCCGGCGTATCACGGAGAGGTAAGCGAATGACAGTTTTCTCTCACAAAACAACCAGACGTTTTTGCATCCTATTATTCTTCTTGTTACCGGTTTTGACGGCGGAGGCGTCAATTGCCCGGCCTCCTGACAAAACCGATGAACCTGAAAGAATAGTCCTGAACTTGACCAGACACCCGTCCACGAGCCAGGCCGTTACCTGGCGCACCGCAACCACCGTTTCCAATCCGCAGGCACAGATCGCACCGGCCGTTGAGTCTGCGAACCTTGGCAATAACTGTCTCACGGCAAAAGCATCTACGGAAACGGTAAGACTGGATTATGAGACAACGGTCTATTATCATTCGGTTGTTTTCAAATCGTTAAAGCCGAAAACGATTTACGCCTATCGCGTAGGCGACGGGCACCATTGGAGTGAATGGAATCAGTTCAAAACCGCCGGCGATAGGCGTGGCCCGTTCGAATTCGTATACTTCGGAGATATCCAGAATAATATTCTGTCGCTGTGTGCACGGGTATTTCGGACGGCGTATGAGAAAGCGCCGGATGCCCGCTTCTGGCTTTTTGTCGGAGACCTTGTGAACAACGGCGATAGAGATAAGGAATGGTCCGAATTGTTTTCCGCTTTTGGCTGGATTTCACGAGTAACGCCGATCATTCTGCTGCCCGGAAACCATGAATACCCTGACAGGAGATTCGTGGACGAACAGGGTCTGAAAATAGACCGGCTATGGCGTCCACAATTCACCCTGCCGGAAAACGGACCCGTCGGCTTGAAAGAAACCGCATACTATATCGATTATCAAGGCGTGCGGATCGTGATGCTGAACGGAAATGAGAAACTCGATGAACAGGCCAAATGGCTCAAATCCGTTTTGTCTGAAAATTCTCAGCCATGGACCATCGCAGCGATTCACCAGCCTTTGTATTCAGGGGCAAGGAATCGGGACAACTTTTACTCCCAGAAGCTGTTCTGTCCTGTCTTTGATCAATATTCGGTAGACCTGGTATTACAGGGTCATGACCATATCTACTCGCGAACGTGCAGGCTTCGAAACGGCCGCAGGGCGGCTGATGGCGAAAAAGGGACGGTTTATGTTGTCTCGGTCAGCGGCTCAAAGTCGTATGGAATCGATAACAGGTATGGAAATCTCATGGTGAAAGCGGAAACGGGCAGGCAACTGTTCCAGGTGATCCGAGTGGATGGGCATCGACTGCGTTACGAGTCTTTCAATGCACTCGGAGAATTATGCGATTCGTTCGAACTCAAGAAATAGGTCAGGCACGTCCAGTCGGCGCATGGGCACCAACTACGATAAGATCCCTGAAAGCGATACTGCAGTGTATATGAGCAGTATAGATAAGGACGTATTTATTATTTTTCTGAACAGATTATTTTCCAATTTCCTCTTTATGACCGCTCCAAACAAGGCCCATGTCGACGTGGCGACAAATGCAGTGAGAGCGAAGCTGGCGGCAGATAAGGAAAGATAGCCCGGACGGCGCGAAATCGGCGCCAGAAACGTCGAATACACCGTCAACCCATACACTGCCACCTTGGGATTGAACAATTGCAGAATAAAGCCCTTGGTGAATGCCTTCGCTGCCGCATTGGATTCTGATACCGAATAATCAGAATGCAGGATTCCGATCGCAAGCCATACGATGTAGGCCGCGCCGACCCATCGCAAATATCGTTCCACAACGGGCATCGTGGTCAGGAGGGCACTCGAAAGGTATGCACAGGCAATCATGACTAAGAAGAAACCGGACGCAATGCCGACCAGGTAGTCAAAAGTCCCCCTATAGCCGTACATTACTCCCATTGAAGCGCTGGAAATGTTGTTCGGGCCAGGTGTGAAGGTTGTCACCATCACGAATGAAATTAGCGGGATCATCTCAATATTCATGGAAATACCTCTTGATAAAAGGTGCGGCTCATTGTACTGTTTAACATCCTGGTGAGCGTTATAGTAACTACTGTTTAATATATTGTCAAAGTGTTTGTTATATGGAACAGCCGATTGATGCGATTGCTGGCAACCTCTCTAGTATCCGAGAAGGACGAAACTTGAGCCTTGACCAGTTGTCTGAACTCACGGGTGTCAGCAAGAGCATGTTGCGACAGATTGAAACCGGAAAATCGAGCCCAACTATTGCGACGATCTGGAAGATTGCCAACGGACTGCGGGTCTCCTTTACTGCTTTGCTCAGAAAACCAGCAGTCCAGGCCGAGGTGAAATCGTTTCGTGGGGAGAAGCCTCTAACCGCAGAATCTGAACATTACCGCCTTTTTCCGTTATTACCATTTGAGCCCCGGCAGTCATTTGAAATGTATTACGTTGAGATTGATCCGGGCACAGTTTTCTCCGGCGAACCTCACAAAGGTAATGTGTATGAATATGTATTTGTTATTAACGGAAAGCTTCAGATATCAGTAGATGGCAAGGATTTCACGATTAATCAAAGTGAGTTCCTGCAATTTCAGGCAAATTACCCTCATCAGTATAAGTGCATTGGCAAGAAAATGGCTTCGGCAATCATGCAAATCAGCTATCTCTTATAAGAGTGATAGCGTACTCTTCAAAAGCGCTCGGCGGACCAGTGTCTTTACGATTTCCATCTTGTAGGCGTTTCGGCTCAGGGGTTTCGCGTGGATGACCGCCGCCTCGGCCGCCTCAGCCACTGTCGTTTTGTCCAATGGTTTTCCTTGAATCGCCTCTTCGGCTTCCCTCGCCCGATAGGGTGTGGGAGCGACCGCCCCCAAGACAATCCTGGCCTCTTTGCAAAGCCCGTCCCCCATTCGCGCAGCGGTCGCCACGCTGACGACGGCAAAGTCAACGGCAGCCTTGACTCTGAATTTAATGAAGGACTGGGAACCATCCTCAGGAGGACGAGGAACTTCAATCGAACAGATCATCTCATCGGGATTAAGCACATATCCCAGGGTCTTGTAGAAATCCATGACGGGAATCACACGCTCGTCATATTCGCCGACCACTCTGATCTCAGCATCCATGGCGGCAAGTGCGACAGCCATATCCGACGGACAGACGGCAAAGCATTTTTTTCCGTCGAATATAGCATGATACCGGTTATCCCCTTTAACCGCAAAGCAGGGGCCTTTTCCCTTGCGATGGCATTTGATTCTTCCTCCCATCAGATGGGGATACCGGTAATACCAGCAGCGGGTGTCCTGACAGAGATTTCCGCCGATGGTTCCCATGTTTCGAATTTCCGGACTTGCAACGGATTCAGCCGCCTCTGCCAGAACGCCGTATCTTCCTCTTATAATGGGAGAGCGGACAATATCCGCCAGTCTCGTCAGAGCGCCGATCTTCAGTCCGTTCTCATCCTCTTGAACGGCCGCCATATCAGGAATGCCTTTGATATTGATCAATGCCTCGGGGTAGTCCGGGAGGATATCGGCTTTCAATGTGCCCAGCAGATCCGTGCCCCCCGCTATAAGGACTGCTTTGCCATTGAATTCTTTCAGGAGAGAAAGGGCCTCGTCCATGGAATCCACATTGAAGTGCTTGAAGTCTCTCATTTCTTCTCCTGTCCGGGACTTCTGCTTGGTACCTTGTCGAGAGCATTCAGAATCCTGTCCGGCGTCAAAGGATACTCGTTAAACCATTTTCCCACTGCATTGCAGACCGCCATGCGCACAGCCCCCGGGCCCGGAGCCGTGGAGATTTCTCCGAAACCGATGGCGCCGTAACTGATTGTATCAAAGGAAGTTTCAAGCAGACACTTCTGAAAACGGGGGAGTTCCGGAAAGGTACGCCACTTGTAGTCCAGCATATTCATGTTCATGATGCGGCCGGTCACAGGGTCGAGGATCGACTCTTCGAAGATTGCTGAATCAGTTCCCGCGGAGCCGAGAGCGCCGTACAGCTGGCCCTCAATCGAATGGGGGTCAATGATGCGGCCCACGTCGCTTGCCCCGAGCATCCGGGTCAACTCGATCTTTCCGGTCTCCGTATCCACTTCCACCTCCACGAACAGGGCCAGAAAGTTGGGCACGGAAAAATCCCACACGAATCGTCCGACCCCCATGCAGGTCTGCATAATCCCCAAGGCCCTGCTCCACGACAGGGAGACGTCGGACCGCCCTTTGACGAATATCTGTCCATCCCGCGTTTCGAGATCCTCCGGCAAAGCTTTCAATTTAGGCGCAGCCAGTTTGAATAATTTCTGCTTCGCGTCTTCGGCCGCCTTGATTACAGCCGATCCGACTGCATAGGTTCCCCTGGATCCGACCAGACCGAACTCGTAGGGGTTCACAAGGGTATCCGCAGGCGTGATATGGACCCGCTCCAGGGGTAGCTGAAGTGTCTCTGCAACCATCTTGCATAGGCTGCTCCTCTGGCCCATGCCGGACTCACCGACGAGCACATGGACCACCGCCGTGAAATCCGGGTTCAGCCTGACATAGGCCTCGGATTCATCCTCCCCCACATCGGCATTTCCGTGAATGCCTACGCCGACACCCGTGCGTTTTGGCCCGTTCACGGCGGTCGGTTTCAGCCATCCCTTCCACTTCTCCTTCCATCCGAACGCCTCGGCTCCTTTGTCCATGGCTGCTGAGTAGTCCTTGCCTCGGCAGACCCAGCGCTCTCCATCCCGCCAGATATAGTCGTCGCCGGGTTTGACAAAGTTCTTTTTGAAAAACTGAACCGGGTCCAGGTTCGCCTTGCTCATCAGCTCATGTAGAATGGGAGCGAATGACGACTCCAGTTCCTGGCCCCCGAATCCCCGTATAACCCCCGAGGCACATCGATTGGTAGTGACAAGGCATGTCTTCAAATCCCAGTTTTTGCATCGAAGCATGAGCTGGGCTTCACCACAACCCACGGCCACCTGTGCCTGGCTCATATCCGAATAGGCACCTGTGTCAATAAACCATTGGGCGGATACCGCAGTCACGGTGCCATCCCGTTTCATGCCGATTTTTCCCCGGAACCGGGACCCGAGGCGGAGGACAAAGGCCCCGAAATGTTCCTCTTTGCTGTAAGTAACCTTCACCGGCCTTCCGGTTGCCCTGGCCAGCGCCGCCGCATAGAACAGCGGCTGAGGGGCGTAGTTTTTTGAACCGAAGCTGCCGCCGCAGTGGGTGTTGATCGCCCGGATGTCGGGATGTCCCATCTTGGACATCATGATAAACCGGTGCCAGGATGCACTCTGGGTCCCGGACCAGACCGTCAGTCTCTCTTCATCCTCCCATTTGGCGATCACACCGGGTGGTTCTATGGGCAAAGGGTTGGCGATATTTTCATATTTTACGGTCCCTTCGCTCACAAAATCAGCGGACCGGAGACCCTCTTCCACATCACCCATCACAACCTTATCGAGGGTCCTCGGTCCGAACGCGGGAAAGGGAGACACGATGTTGCCGGGGAACTCATCCCACAGCCGGGGAGCATCCGGCT
This sequence comes from uncultured Desulfobacteraceae bacterium, assembly GCA_964581175.1. Taxonomy (GTDB): domain Bacteria; phylum Desulfobacterota; class DSM-4660; order Desulfatiglandales; family Desulfatiglandaceae; genus B46-G9. The sequence goes on along the minus strand of CAZONI010000002.1, from coordinate 79,215 downwards.
TCATGGCCCCCTCAACATCATAAACCGCCGGCAGTTTTTCATAGGTTACGTCGATGAGTTCCAATGCTTCCAGAGCGATCTCTTCGCTCTCCGCCGCCACAAGGGCGACCGCGTCCCCCACATGACGCAATCGCCGGTTGAGCACTCCCATATGCCTCGGCATGCCGGTCTGCCATCCCGGCACGTCCCGGTAGGTCAAGACGGCCCGGACTCCCGGCAGGGCCTCTGCCTTTCCGGTCCGGATATCCGTAATATCGGCATGGGGATGCGGGCACCTCAGGACCTTACCGTAAAGCATGCCGGGCAGGATTACATCATCGATGTACGTTGCCTTGCCCGTCACGATATCCAGAGCATCTCGCCGCGGCGTTGGTTTGCCGATATATCGGTAATCTGGCGCCATAGTGCTAGTCCCCCTTTTCCGCCGCGTCCAGGACTGCATCCACCACATGGTAATGGCTGATGCATCGGCAATAGTGCCCTGAAAGAGCCTCCTTTACGGCGTGTTCATCCGGAGAGGGGTCTTTCTCCAACAATGATTTGGAGGCCAGGATGATTCCGGGAGTACAGAAACCGCATTGAAAGGCCGTGTGGTCGACAAAGGCCTGTTGGAGAGTATCCAATTTTCCTGTCTTTGGGTCCTGAAGCCCTTCGATGGTGGTAATGTGCCTGCCGTTACATTCCACGGTCAGGGTCATACACGACAAGATGGGCTCTCCATCCATCAGCACCGTACATGAACCGCAGGCCCCCTGGTCGCACCCCACCTTCGTACCGGTCAGGCCAAGAATTTTCCTGAGCGTGTGGGCCAGTGTATGGGAGCGGCAGACCTGGTGGGGCCTGTCCCCCACTTCCAGTTCACGCGGAACCCCATTCACGGTAATGATCACCTGTTCTTTCTCCTTTTTATAGTCATTCTTCAGCATGATATTCTTCTCCCCAGGTTTGGCTTAAAAGTACTGAGTCCATAGGTTATGGTGGGAAGTAGACCACCATATAAGAGAATGTATCGCAAAAGCTCAACAAAGTCATTCGGATTGACAGGGAAGTGGTTTGCCGATACATTTGCGGCCTTCGAAGATCCAAACGCCGTGACGCTTGTGGCAAGAGAGAGTGTATAGTTGCCCGCGGCAGGATAAGTGGTGTATCATCTCACACAGGTTGCAGCCCCGCCTATGAAAAATGGAGGCATCAGCTATTACTACGGCGGTTCTGTCTATTTCGCCGGCCTGCCCATATGCGCCTGGAAAGCGGAACCGCTCGGAAAAAGGTGAGTTCGTGCCCTTCCACGAATAGAATTTGGGCACGAGAGGGTTTTCAATCCAGAAATGAGATATTTTTTTCAGGACCAAGGAAATCAATGGATTACACGGAGATGTACTTTAGCACGCCGCACAAGTGATCCCGCACATTGACGATGAGATTGTGAAAAATAGCCATTTATGGATGGAAACGGGTTAACAGTGGATGCAGCAAAGGATATAAGTCAATGAAAACGTTGAAAAATACCATCGAGATATTGCAGCTCTTGGATAAATCCAATTGCCGGGAATGCGGTTCAGCCACGTGCCTGGTTTTCGCCCTTGCGGTCCTTAAGGGCGAAAAGTGTCTGAGGGACTGCCCACGGATAGATCCGGACATCGCCAAACAGTATAATGCCGACAGAAGGCCGCAACCCGGCGGCGTATCCCCGGAACCTGAAGACGAGGCCATGGCCTTGCTTCAAAAGCAGATCAGAGGCATTGATTTATCTGCGGCGGCTGATCGTGCCGGAGGCCGGTATGCCAAAGGGAAATTGACCATCAAGGTCCTAGGAAAAGATTTCAGCGTTGGCTCCGAGGGCCGATTATCTTCCGATATCCATATCAACCCGTGGGTGGCAAGACCTGTGCTCAATTATATACTGAAGGGACGGGGTCTTGCCCCCACAGGTAGATGGGTCCCTTTCCGGGAGCTTAAGGGCGGAAAAGAATGGGACAACTTTTTCGTCAAGCGCTGCGAAGAGCCTTTAAAGAGACTCGCGGACGCCTACACCGAATTTTTTGAGGACCTGGTCCATATTTTCAACGGAAGGCAGGTTCAAAACCACTACCAATCGGATATTTCACTCGTATTGTACCCCCTGCCAAAGGTCCCCCTAATGGTTTGTTACTGGAAACCGGAAGATGGACTGCCATCAACCCTGAATCTGTTTTTCGATGCGAACGCCGAAGATAATCTCCCAATCGAATCCATATACGGCATCTGTGCCGGCCTTGCGGTGATGTTCGAAAAACTTGCGCTGCGCCATGAGCTTGATGGGACGACGGCAAGTGCCAGGAATTGAGTATCTTCCTGGCGCTCTCATCATTGTAAATTGAAACAACACTATAAAACAGCTTTGAAGATGGAATTGGACGACATCGATCAGGATTGTTATATTTCAGGGATTTTCTCGGTGTGAAAAAGAGAAGCGCTGCGGGGTGTTCGGGGTCTGGACCCTGTTCCTTCAAGAATACCATGCTTTCTTATTGAAAATACATTCCCCAACCTATTCAGATCGGCGGAAAATTGCGCGATAATAAAATATTATGTCTCTTTCAACACCGCCCTGCAGTCTTGCTTTTTCTTACCAGCTGCGCAACGACACCGAAAGCAAAAAATGGGACCGGTTGGCGTGACCGAAGTCGTTAAAAATGGGTAAAGATGCCGTGAAACACAATAAGATCCCGGAGAATCGGAACTGCAGCGCCATCGAGCCTGAGAGATTCCGGGGTAACAGAGGACCCTTCGGTCGGCCCTGCGAGCGGTGTCAAGGATCCTGGAGGTGACCATGAAATACGATCGCGTGATCCGTTGGCTCCACGCCGGAATCGCTCTCGGCGTGATTGTCCAGCTCTCTACCAGTCAGGTGATGGAAGTGCCCGAACCGGGTCAGAACCTTACCGGAACGCTCCACTCCCTTTTCCTGGTGCATCGCTGGTCGGGCATAAGCATCTTCGGTATGGTCATCCTCCACTGGCTATGGGAACTCGGAGGCCACATCACAGGAGGATGGGGGCACCTCTTCCCCTGGTTTTCCAAAACACGATTCGAAGCGCTGACTGCCGACGTGAAACAAGTGCCGCTGTGGTTGCGGGGGGAGTTTCCTGATCAACGAACTCGGACCGTTCCTCTCGCGGGCGCCGTTCATGGATTGGGATTGCTGGCAGTTTCCGCCATGGTGGCGACCGGGGCAACTCTCTTTTTCGGTATGGCGGCAGACGGCTCCATGTCCTCTGCCGTGAAAATGGTGGAGGATATCCACTCGTTCATGGCCAATTTCATCTGGGTCTACTTTGTGGGCCACGTCGCGATGGCCCTGTTCCACCAGATCAAGGGCGTCCCCCTCATCACGGACATGTTTAACCTGAAGGCCGAATGAGGGAGGAAAAGAGGGATTGGGTCAGGCCAAAGGAACTTCCCGGCAGTTCTCCTTTCTCCGAATGAACGGCCGGTTTCTGATTACTGCCGTTTTGATTCTGGCAGTTTTATACTATACCAGCCTTTACAGCTTTTTGCTGTTCCACGTCCTGGTCGAAATTTTCAGCGTTATCGTAGCCTTCTCCATCTTCATGTTCGCCTGGAACACCCGGGACAAAATCCACAACAGCAGCCTGATCCTGCTGGGCGCCGCGTACCTGACCATCGGCGCCGTTGACCTGCTTCACACACTCAGTTACAAAGGGATGGGGGTTTTTGAGAATTTCGGCGCCAATACCGCGACGCAACTGTGGATAGCCGCCCGCTATGTCGAAAGCATCTCACTTGCTGCGGTACCGTTTTTCGCCACTCGCAAACTCTCCATGCCACGGGCAACTGCTGTCTATGTGGCGCTGTTCGCCCTGGTGATCGCCACCGTATTCATCTGGCCCGTATTTCCAACCTGCTATGTGGAAGGAGCAGGCCTGACCCCTTTCAAGAAGGTCAGCGAGTATATCATCGCCGCCATTCTTCTGGTCGCATTGGTCGGCCTGACCCGCCAGAAGAGATTCTTCGACGAGTTCGTCTTCCGTATGCTGGTTGGTTCGATTCTGCTCACCATTGCCTCGGAATTGATGTTCACCTTCTATATCAGCGTTTACGGAATATCCAATATCGTAGGGCATTACTTAAAGCTGGCGTCGTTCTGGTTGATCTATAAAGCGATCATCGAAACGGGCCTGCAGCGGCCCTATACGTTGTTGTTCAGAGAGCTGACTAAGAGCGAAGAACGCTACCGTGACCTTGTGGATACGCTGCCCACCGGTGTTTGCAGAATCAATCCCGAGTCCCGCATCACCTACATCAATCCAGCGGGGCGGAAGATGATCGGGTATGAAGAGGAAGATATCCGTCGGGGGATCGATCTGAGCATGATCGTGAGTGCCAGCGACCGCGAAAAAAAGCAAAGGCGATTTGACGAACTGTTCCAAGGCCGTTTCATCGGGAGCACCAGCTACCAGCTTCTGCGCAAGGATGGGGCTAAAACGGATGTCATTGTCAATTCTACCCCTATTTACCGCAACGGCCAGCTCACGGCAATCCAGACAACTCTGACTGATGTCACCGAACTCAATCAACTTCAACGCCGTCTCGATCAAGCCGAAAAAATGGAAGCCATCGCTCTTTTGGCCGGAGGCATGGCGCACCAGATCAATAACCTATTGATGGGAGTCGTCGGCCGTATAGAGCTGATCAGCCTCGATGCAACCAAGCACGGGATGAAGAAATCGGATTTTGCCAATGTGCTTGACGGCTGCGAACGCATCGCAGATCTGATCACGCAATTACTGGCCTACTCTCGAGGAGGGCGCTACCAGTCCGAACCCATCGACGTGGCTGACTTCATCCGGAAAGCCCTGCCTGCATTCGAGAAGCAACTCGACCCCAGAATAGGCATCACCAATGATGCCGCCCCCGGTCTGCCCGTCATATCAGCCGACCTCACGCAACTGGAGATGGTGGTCTCGGCCATTGTCAACAACGCAGCCGAGGCCATTGATGACAACGGCCGAATCGAGATCGATGTGCAAGCAAGAAATATGGACCAGGATAGATCCCGGCAGCGGCCAGGTATGAAGCCGGGGCAATACGTACGCCTCAGGGTCCGGGATACCGGCAAAGGCATGGACGCGGCAACCCTGCAGCACATTTTCGAGCCTTTCTATACCAGCAAATTTCCGGGACGGGGCCTGGGCATGGCCGCGGTATACGGCATTGTAAAAAATCACGGCGGTTGGATCGGTGTTGACTCCGAGCCGGGCCGGGGAACAACGGTGCGGATCTATTGGCCGGTGAACGAAGGCCGGTGAAGGCTGAAAAACTCTAGAGAGGGTGAAGACGTAAGGAGCATCTAAGTAGTCATGCCGGAAATCTACGCGATACTCATACTGTTCGGTGTCGGTACGATTGCAGGATTCATGAACGTGACCGCGGGGGGAGGATCCACTTTGACCCTGCCCACCTTGATCTTTCTGGGGCTGGACGCTGCCCTGGCAAACGGCACCAACCGTGTAGCCATTATCATTCAAAATATGGCGGCGGTCTACTCATTCAAGAGAGAGAAATATCAGCAGTTCCATCTCAGCCTGAAGCTTTCCCTGCTCACCCTGCCCGGCGGGATAGCCGGGGCCCTTATCGCCGTTAAGATAAGCAACACCCTGTTTCAGAAAATTCTGGGAATCGTCATGATCGGGATCATCGTTTCAATGATCATTCCCCGATCAAAGATCTCCTTCGATAACACAAAAGACAAGAAGATCGGGTGGGCGGTCGCTCTCTCCATGATATTCATAGGTTTCTACGGGGGTTTTATTCAGGTCGGCGTGGGATTCCTGCTCATGGCCGCCTTGAACTACCTCCTGAAATTCGATCTGGTGCACGTCAACATGCACAAGGTATTCATCGTTCTCGTCTATACCGCCCCTGCCCTCCTGATCTTCATCATATCCGGAGATGTCAAATGGACTCTGGGTCTCAGCCTGGCAGCGGGCAACGCGCTCGGCGGCTGGTGGGCTGCCAAGGCCTCAGTTAAAAAGGGAGACAGACTGATCAAAACCGTCCTGATCGTCGCTATTCTCGTCATGTCGCTCAAGTTGTTGGGTGTGTTCTAAGGGGTCTCGTCTGGTTTTGGCAGAAGACCATCGCCATGGCACGACAGGACTGTTTCCGGCTGTGTCCCCATATGATGCCTAACTCGAATATACTGCCAGCCGGTCGAACTGATAATCGTGCGGCGGGCTCTTGCCCCCGGTGAATGTTTATGCTAATGATATTAATCAATAACAGAGTTCACCCTTCAGGGGCCTTCATCTCATACATCCATGCCGGACCGGGCAGCTTTCTCCGGAGAGGAATTCGCTGCCGACTTGACGGGAGATTCTCAATGCTGCCATTGGACATAAGATAATCCCGATGAACATCAGAGAAAAATTCTGGAGGAAATGATCATGCGAAACACAATCTTGCGATCCATCATGATGGAACTACTGGTAGCATCAATAATTCTGGGGGTGACATCGTTCACTTTTGCGCAATCGAAAACCACCTCCCAAGAAACCGGCATGCGGACTTCAGATCAAAAGGGAGCCTCGTTATACGATACCTATTGTTCATTCTGTCATGGCAAACATGGGCAAGGCTATCTCGCCGACAAGGCCCCGGCCCTTGGCAATCAGAATTTTCTCAAGAGCGCCGACAATGCATACATCACCCACGCCATTATTCAAGGTCGACCGGGGACTTCCATGTCTGCCTGGGGAAAAGCCTACGGCGGCGCTCTGACGAATAAGGACGTACAGGCTATTGTTTCCTACATCCGCAGGTGGCAGAGAGAAAAGTCGGTGGATTTAAGCAGTATCAAGATATCCGGGAACGCGGAGAACGGCGCTGGGATTTACCGGAAACACTGCGCCGTCTGCCACGGTACAAAAGGAAGCAAAGGCACGGCCATCGAACTCGATAATTCGGTATTTCAACAAACTGCAAGCGATGGATTTATTCAATATGCCGTCCTCCACGGGCGTCCGGGAACGCCCATGCCCTCTTTTAAAACCCGTCTGACGGGTAAGGAAATAAGCGATGTCATCGCGTATATCCGAACTCTGAAAGGCGAAAGTGCCCCCAAAACGGCCATGGGCAATACAGAAAACGTCCTGGCTGCAAAAGCGCCTGTGGGCGTGCTCAACCCCGGAAAAGAGCCGGCAGTCTTTTCGCTCTCGAAGAAACAGTTTGTGTCAGTAGATGAGGTTTACAAAGCCTATGCAGCCGGAAAATCCTTTATCATCCTTGATGCCCGGCCCCATAGCGACTATCTCAAGGACCATATTACCGGCGCCGTATCGATTCCTTTCTATGATGTAAAAAAGGAACTCTCAAGATTGCCAAAGACGCTGTGGATCATCACCTATTGCGCCTGCCCCCATGCAATGGCGGCAGAGGCTGCCGCTGTGTTAAAGGCGGCCGGCTATCACAAGGTGGGGATTCTGAATGAAGGGTTTTTCAACTGGAAGGGCAAAGGATATCCGACAGAAAGCGGCGGTGGGAGCTAGCTTGTGCCCATCCACAAATAGAATTTTGGCACTGGCGAGTTTCCAATCCAGAAATGAGATATTTTTTGCAAGATCAAGAAAATAAGGGATTACGCGGAGACGTACTTTAGTACGTCGCACAAGTTATCCCGCAGATTGACGCCGAGATTGTGAAAAATAGCCATTTATGGATGGAAACTAGGTTGGAATCGCCGTAATGCGAGCGCGAGCAGTCAGGCACGTCCGGGCTGCTTCTCAATCAACGATGAAAGGAAGATAATAGAATGAGCAGACGAATACTGCGAACAAAGCTGTGCGACATGCTGGGGATCGAGTACCCGATCATCAGCGCCGGGATGGGTCCCACACTGATCGGAGAAAATACCGGCGCACCCGTCAACCTGGTAGTCGCCGTTTCGGAGGCGGGGGGAATGGGTGTGCTTGGCGGGAGTGGATTCACCGTCGATGAACTCCATGAGGCCATTCGGGAAATCAAGAGCCGGACGGACCGCCCATACGGGGTTGACCTTCTCCTGCCCAAGAACCTGGACATGAGCCGGCGGGGGCTGGGGATGGCCGGCGTCGACCAACTGCCTCTCGATGAAGTCTTGAAGACCTTGCCTGAACCGCACCGCAAATGGGTTGCCGGGATCAAAGAGGAGATGGGACTTCCTGATACGGATGTGATGGTGAGAATGAATACCACTACCATGCGGCCTCAGGAGGCGATTCGGGTCTGCATCGAGGAGAAGGTACCCCTGTTTTGTGCGGGCCTGGGCAATCCGGGCTTCATGGTGGAGGAGGCCCATGCCAACGGCATGAAAGTCCTGGGCATCACCGGGAACGCAAAAAACGCACGGCGTATGGCGGAATCCGGCATCGATCTGCTTGTGGCCCAAGGGCACGAGGCAGGAGGCCACACCGGCCGCATCGGGACCATGGCACTCCTTCCAGCCGCTATTGACGCGGCAGTGCCCGTGCCGGTTCTTGCTGCCGGCGGCATTGGGGACGGCCGCGGTGTGGCCGCAGCGCTCGCTATGGGCTGTGTCGGCGTTTGGGTAGGTACGCGCTTTCTCACCACCGACGAAGGGGGGGCCCTCCCGGTCAACAAACGGCGGATCATCGAATCCACCGACGAAGGCACCCGTGTCAGCACCGCTTACACCGGCAAGACCCTCCGGGCCAGCTATAACAAGTTTCATGATCTGTGGAACGATTCCGGGCTGGAACCGCTCCCGTTCCCGACCCAGGTTATGATTTCCTCCGCCCTTCTGGCTGCCTTTGTCAAGGCCGGAAAGGACGATTATGTGGGCGGACTGGCAGGCCAGATTTCGGGAATCATCAAGGAGATCAAGCCCGCCCGTCAGGTCCTGGAGGAGCTGGTGGAGGAGACCGTGGAAATTCTCACACGAAGACTCCCCGAGGCCGTCATCGCCAAGTGACTCATGGAGGGGACAATGTTCGTAGAACCAGAGGAAATCAGAAAGCTGCGAAAGAAGTATTACCTGCCGATGAAAAGGAGCGGAATTAAGACATTTCAGGACATGGAGCGAATCGAGGCGGAAGCTCTTGAAAGCGGCGCCCTTTCCCAAAAGCACAAAGAACTTATTGCCCTGGGAATCAGCATAGAGAAGGCATGCTACGGCTGAATTGAATATCATGTCAGCAGTGCTGCTGACCTGGGAGCAAGTCGTCAGGAAATACTGGAAGCTGCCGCCGTCGCCGCGGCATTGTGCGGTTCTGTTGCAGACTGGCCTGTGAGATATGTTTTCAAGGTCCTGGAAGATAGAGAAAGCGCAGAAAGAGGCAGGTAAATAGGTCGACAAGAGAGTCTCCTCCCGCAGAACAGAAGGCATCAGGTTAAAGGGTACTTTCTCGCGAATATACCCCGTTCTTTTGAATTGACTGCAAAAAAACCCTTCAGGCAGTCCTGCTACCTGCGGTAATCATAAACGCCCCTTCCGCTCTTCCTGCCCAGACGGCCGGACTTTACCAACTTTACCAGCAGAGGGGCCGGACGGTACTTTTCCCCCAGTTCTCTGTGAAAAGTCTGCATGCACGCCAGGAGGATGTCCAGACCGAATGCATCCGCGGCGGCCAGAGGGCCGAGAGGAAAGGCAAGCCCCTTGACGCAGGCCTTGTCGATCTCTTCGGCGCCGGTCAGACCCTCTCCCAGGGCGAAAAAGGCCTCGTTGACCAGGGGCAGATAGAGCCTGTTGATGACAAAGCCAGGCGAATCCGAGACAGTCACTGTTTCTTTTCCGCACTTCCGAAGAAAATCCACAACGGTTTTATGGGTTTCGTCTGAAGTCTCTGTCCCCCTGACGACCTCCACGAGCGGCGTCAGGGCCGCCGGAATCAGGAAGTGCATGCCGATACACCGTTCCGGTCGATTTGTGGCCGCAGCGATTTCGGTGATCCAAAGGGTAGAGGTATTACTTGCGAGAATGGCTTCCGCCGGGCCGACTTCGTCCATTCTTCTGAAGATCTCTTTTTTTGTGTCCATATCCTCATAGACGGCCTCAATGATCAGATCAGCCTGTGAAACAACTTCACTGAGGTTCGTCCCGGCGCGGATCAGCGCCGTGATTTTTCCCGCGGCCTCGTCATCCATCTTCGCCTTTTTCACCTGTCCTTTCAGAAAAGCCTCGATGGCCTTCAATCCTTTCTCGACGTGCTGAGGAGATACGTCAACCAACCGGGTCTCAACCCCCCCTCCTGCACAAGCGATTCCGATCTGAGTGCCCATGGTTCCCATCCCCACAACGGCAACTTTTTTGATTTCCATGCTGCAAGCCTCCCTGGGTTCATATTGTGAAAAACAGCCAGTTATGGATGGAAACTGTTTAGAATTTAACGCTCTTAATGAGACTTTCGTATTCCTTGATTTCATCCGGAGTCAACTCGCGGTGAAAGAGATCCGCGTTGACGAGAACCGGAATCTTTCTGTTCAGGGCCAGAACCAGCGCCTCGTTGGGAGAACCGGCACAGGGCCTCTCCAATTATCATCCGATGCCGGAATGGATTATTTTTGATTTATATTGACACATCCGAGTGTTCGACTTAATAGGGTATTATTGGTAAACTTCCAGTGTAAATTGTGTATTTGACCTTCGATATTACCCTATTGTCTCGTTTTTCGTCGGTTTCGGACTTCTTCGAAAAGGTGCATGCCGGCAACCCAGGAATCAAGCCGCCGGTCTGAGCAAGCCTGCCGGTTTTTGTTGCCTGTCCGTGTCGGACGGTGGAAAAAATCAGGGGCGCTTTTCCATTTCAACGCGGACCCGGGGCAGGCTTTCCGGAAACCTCTTCTGCATGAACGCAATGAGCTTCTCCCGAACAAGGCACCTAAGGTTCCAGGCTATGGATGAATCGGATGCGCTCATGAGGGCACGCATCTCGATGACTTCCTTGGTGGCATCGGTCACCTGCAGGGCAGACACATTCTTATCCCAGAGCTCAGTACCAGCAAGAATCCGCTGGAGTTCCTCCCGGATTTCCGCGATGGGAATGGTGTAGTCCGCATAAATAAAAACGCTGCCCAGCAGGTCTGCAGAGGTGCGCGTCCAATTCTGAAACGGTTTTTCAACAAAATACGATATGGGCACAATCAGCCGGCGCAGGTCCCAGATCCGGACGACCACATAGGTGAGAGTGATCTCTTCGACCCTCCCCCACTCGTTTTCAACGATAACCACGTCGTCCAGGCGGATCGGTTGAGCAATGGCAATCTGAATGCCCGCAATGACGTTGCCTAGCGTGCGCTGGGCCGCAAGCCCCAGAACAATGCCCATGATCCCGGCAGAAGCCAGAAGACTGACGCCGACCTGCCTCACCTTGTCGAAGGTCATCAGGATTGCCGCCACGGCAATAAACAAAATCAGGATAGTCAGGATGCGCTCGATCATCCGGATCTGGGTGTATACGCGCCGGGCCTGAAGATTGTCTTTTGAGTCCATTGCGTAATGGCTCAGCACGATATCTCTGCTGATCTGCACGATCTTTACCAGAAACCAGGAGACCGCGGCAATGATCCATATGCTCAGAAAGTGTCTGATGACGGCATAAGCGTTCTCCGGAAGTTGCAGAAAGGGAAGAACAATCGTGAGGCACAAGGCGGGAATCAATGCCTGGAGGGGTTTCTTGAAATATTCAAGATGGGGCCTTACTCCCTTTCGGGCGGTTGCCTTCAGCACGTGAAGATGTCTCAGCAGAAATACAATAACGACGTAAAACAGGAGCCCGAGGATAATGGCCCCCAAGATCAGTGCGGCGGAATGATAGGGCCGGCCGAGCGCATTCAGTTCCTGGAGCATTTCCTGGGCTATCTGCACGATCCGCAACTTATCGCTCCTTTCGGAGAATGGATTCATGAACCGAAACAGGGCCGGCGCCGTTATCAGGGCCTCTGTTTGATTTAACTGAATCACTCCAAATACTGTTCACTTAAGGCCCGAGAAGGCATGCCCAGCTCGGGTAAATCTCCCCAACCCCCCTTTGGCAAAAGGGGGGATTTCTCCCGGTCGGGCTTAAGTGGACAGTGTTGGAATTACCCACAGGTTCGCAAAAATCCATGTTGCGATCAATCGGGTCCATCCTGCATAAATTCCGAACCGGCACTGTATATATCTGCTGGTGCGACTTTGAAGGTGCAGGTTATCGCGATTGACTTTGTGTCGGGGCAACGCCCAGGTCAGCAAGGAGTTGTCTGACAAACTCCTTTCCTTCCGGTTCATAGGCAGGAAGGACCCATGGCATTTCCCGCAATGTCTTCAGCAGGGAAGAAAACAGGTCAAAGGGGATAGAGAGTATCTGTCGACCCTCGGGAAACAGGTTTCTCCGTTTCATACCGTGGCCGAGACCTGTAATGAAATAATTCAGTTCGCCGGTTAGATATGGATAAACATATGTCCAGGCGCATCCGATCGCGGGCGTGAACTTGCTTTCCCATATCTTCGCTGTTTGGTAGCTCATTGCCCGGAGCAGGATTTCCGTCTGAGCGGTGTCGGCGAGGAGGATCAAGAGATCCGGGTCGAAGGACAGCTTATCGAACGGGGAAAAAGCCACATAGTGAACGATGCCTTTGCCTATCGTCGGAATATGCAAGTACAGCCTGCTTGCAGATCGCGGCTCTTTGAAGATCTTCAACCCGGCGCCGAATTCTCCATTGATGAAAGGTTCCGGGGAATCTGCCTGACCCAATACATACAGCCCTGCTCCACAGGTGTGGTTTTCTGCATCGGCAAAAAATGCATTTCCCTCCTGGGCCTTCTTGAGCATTTCACAGAAGGCCATTTTCCCGTCCAACCTTTCTACCATGTCCGGTCGTCTGGAGAGAAACTTAACGCCGACAGGCTGTACGTCGAATTCAAATTTATCTAATACGGCAAAATCTTTTTTGGTGAAAGTCATTCTAATCTCCTGTGCCTGTCGAAATAAAGATCCGGGTCCGGAGGGCTCGGGGGTGAGTTCGACGGAAGTCTCCGGGGGCCCTGCATATGTAGCCCCCGGAGTATTATCTGCCGGCGCCTATTTCTTTGTATATATGTGGCGCAATGGGTAGAGACCCACTTTTACCACTTTCCCATTCTGCACCTGATCAATACGTACCTTGTCCACACCTTCGACATCGCCCTTGCCGTAGGTCAACGGGGTACTGCTTATATCGCCGGTGTTGAGGTTCTTGATCTGGTAGAAACCGTTCTCCAGCACGTCCTGCCGCGTGAGCTTGTCGACAGGCGTCTTCTGCATGGCAAGCCTCAGCGCCTCGACCTGGACCATGGCCTCGAGGATCCCCGCTTCATACATGATGTGGGTAACCCGCTTGTTGGGGCGATATTTCTTCTGCAGGTCGTTGCAGAACTTTAGGCCGGGCGTGGAAAGGTCATCCATGGGACGGAAACTGCCGGCGCAAACATACCCGTCGCCAAGCTTCCCCATGGCCGCCGCCAACACCGCGGCGTGACCCGGAGCCGGGACACCGAAGGTCATCTTGTAGGGCTGGAAGGGTCCCATGCCGAGCCTCACCATCTCCTTTATCGTCGGCTGCGATCCAGGGTTGATCATAACGCCGAGGGCAAGATCGACCCCTTTTTCCTTGAGCCAGGTCAGCTGGGTGGTCGGAGGTGAGGTAGGCACCAGAGGCACATACTGTGTGCCCACAAACTGGTAGCCGATCTTCTTGAGATACGCCTTCATCTCGGGTATCTCAATCGATCTGCCCATGGCGTTGTCGGCAGTCAGGTAGGCAACCCGTGGTTTCCTTTTCTCCTTCCATTTCGCTTTAAACCAGTCGGCTATAGCCGCGTCGGAATCGGTATAAATTGGATAATAGGTGAAGCAGCTTTGAGGCGGCGACAGGTAGTAGGGTCCAGTGGCCATGCTCGTGGCGCCCATATGGTCCGCCCACATCCTGTCCTTGAGTGCCAGGGCTATGGGAGACCCTGATATCCTGGCGACCAGCATACCTTTAGCCTTGAGTTCCTCGTAGATTGAGAGCGCCTTGGCCGGCTTGAGTTCGTCATCCCGCCACATCACCTCCAGGTTTATGTCGTTGGGGAATGTCGCCTTTCGCCACGGCGCCAGATGTTTTGTCTCATTTACATATTTGACATAGTCCTCAAAGGCGGCAAGCACCGCTGCTGAGTCCTCGGCAAAGGGCCCAGTCAGGGACTGGGTTCCGCCGACGTACAGAGTTTTCGCATGGGCAGCGGGAACAGCAACTGCCGATAGCACCACCACTATAATAAATACCATCACCAATCTGATCCTATCCATCTTCTCCTCCTCTTCTCCGGCTAATGGTTCATCCAATTAGCTTCCATCCACAAATGGCTATTTTTCACACAGTTTTCTTCATCTTGCAAAAAATATCTCATTTCTGAATTGGAAACTCGTTAGTGCCCAAAACCCAATTATACATCCTTTCCTTTCAGTCCTGATGTGAAAAGGGCCACAGCCTGAAATAGGTCTTTATCATCTCCCATCGGTGAGCAAGCCCCCTGGGTTCGAAAATAAGGAAGATGATGATTATCAATCCGTGCATGATGAGGCCGAGCGACGCGGCCGCCTGGGGCGCAACGGCTGCCGACAAGATGGGCCCCACCATCGTTACCAGCTCATCCAGCAGCCTGAGAGCGACAGCCCCAAAGACAGCCCCTATGGTACTCCCCATGCCTCCTACAATCAACATCCCAAGATACCACACTGAGTCCATGAAGGGGAACTCATCCGTACTCGCAAAACTGAAGTAGTGAACGAGGAGTGATCCGGCCACTCCCGCAAAGACGCAGCCGATAAAAAATGCCTGAAGCTTATAATTCCAGAGGCTGACGCCCATGACCTCAGCCGCCAGATCGTTGTCCCGGATGGCGATGAATGCCCTGCCCGCCCTCGTTCTCACGATGTTTTTGGCCAGGAGCGTAGCCAGGCAGGTTACTACCATCACGAGGTAAAAATAGTCGGCCTTGGAGCTCAGCGAGATACTCCCGATCGTGGGTGCAGGCACACTTAAGCCATCAGCCCCTCCGGTGATGCTGCGGAGTTGGAGGATAGTCCAGATGATGATAAACTGTGCGGCTATGGTGGCCATAATGAGGTAGAAACCCTTGATCTTCAGGGACGGGAGGCCGAAGATCAACCCTGCTGTTCCCGCAGCCAGAGCGCCGCTGGGAAGGGCGACCCAGAACGGCAGGCCGAGCCTGGCGGACAAAATGGCAGAGGTATACCCCCCCACTGCCATAAAGCCGGCATGCCCAATGGAAATTTGGCCGCAGTATCCGGTCAGAATATTGAGCCCGTGGACGCTTATGACCGCAATACCCATCATGGTGAGAATGGTCAGGACCCTGTCGCTGCAGAAGAACGGGGAGGTGAACAGCAGGACGAGAAAGGCAACTGCTATTCCCCACTGCAGCCCGGAGCGAAAAACAGCCATATCCTGGGCATAGTTTTCATGAAAGGTTCCTGTGCGTGAGCCCACTGGTTAAACCCTCTCTATCCTGGCCTGGCCGAAAAGTCCGTACGGCCTGAAGATGAGTACAATGATCATGACAATAAACGGGAATACCTGCGCCAGTCCTCCCCCGGGCAACAGCGGGTCCAGGTACCCTGCTGCGACATTTTCCAGCATTCCCAGAATTATCCCGGCGATAATTGCCCCGCCGACGGAGTCTACCCCTCCCAGCAGGACGACTGCAAAAGCCTTAAGGCCGACATCTGCGAGTTCCATGTTCGCGCCGGAAACACCGGCCAGGAGGATGCCGCCGATCACGCCGACAACGCAGGCAATGACCCATGAGACGGCATAGACTGTGGTCGCCCGGATTCCGACACTCTGCACGACCTGCAGATCCTCGGCAGTGGCCCTCATTGCGAGCCCGATCTTGGTATACCGAAAGAGAAGCATGAGTACCGTCACACAAACAATAGACACGATAAGTCCGATCAAAGATTCCGAAGGTATGGATATTGCGCCCACCTTCAGGGTTATTGTCGGCAGCAATCCATGGTAAGCCTTATATTGGGCGCCCCAGAGCAACGTTGCTAGTCCTCCCAATATCGTAGCGAGGGCTATGGTCGCCATAATTACCGCGAGTACCGGCGCACCCAGAAGAGGGCGCAGGATAAGGCGTTCAATCAATAAGCCCATTATGATCGCCGTGCCTATCGCCGCTCCGAGGGCGGCCCATATGGGAAGACCGCAGGGTAACAGGAAAGTATACCCCAGGTACCCACCGATCAACACAAAGTGTCCCTGGGCAATGTTGAACACCTCAGAGCATTTGAGGATGATCACAAAACCGATTGCGATCAGGGCATAGACCATGCCTTGGGCAAAACCGGTTATTATCAATTGCAGAAAGAAGGCCATCAGCCAGCTCCTTAAATAGATTCGATGTGAATCGTCGTCATTGTGTTTCCCTTCCTCCCATCAGGGTATCCGACCGAAGCCTCAAGCGTCACCTCGGTCTTCTCACTGTAGATGGCGTCAATAAGGTCACTGTAGCGTTCTTGAAGAAATGCTCTTCTCAATTTCCTGGTTCTGGTTAATTCTCCCTCGTCAGGATCGAGTTCCTTATGGAGATTAACGAACTTCCTCACCCGTAAACCGTGGGGCATCGTGCGGTTGACTCTGGTGATTTCCTCCTTCACCAGCTCATAAACCTCCGGTGCCTGGGAAAGTTCGGCAAAAGAAGTAAACGCGACCCTCTTTTGTCCGGCCCACCTGCTGGCGTTATCATAGTTAATGACGATAATCGCCGAAATGGAAGTTCTTTCCGGACCGGCCACTACCCAGGCGTCCTTGATATAGGAGCTGAACCTGAGCCGGCTTTCCATAGTCTGGGGCGCCAGGGTATCGCCATTGTCCAGCTCGATAAGATCCTTGAGCCTTTCCACAAGCACAATGTGCCCGTCCTCCGTCACGTACCCACTGTCTCCGCTGTAAAACCAGCCCTCTCTGAGCACCTCGGCAGTCTTATCTGGATCCTTATAGTACCCGACAAAGAGACCGGGCTGCCGGTAAATGAGTTCACCCGCATCGGTGACTCTCACATCAGTCCCTCTGTGGGCAGGACCTACGGTTTCTATACGGATATCGTCATTTGCCGCGCCGGTTACAGTCCCACCTTCTGTTGACCCGTACAGGCTCTTGAGGGGAAGATTCAGAGCATGATAGAACCTGACGGCGTCCGGGCTCAGCATGGCGTCG
The DNA here is from genome assembly GCA_964581175.1 of uncultured Desulfobacteraceae bacterium. GTDB lineage: Bacteria > Desulfobacterota > DSM-4660 > Desulfatiglandales > Desulfatiglandaceae > B46-G9. The sequence goes on along the minus strand of CAZONI010000002.1, from coordinate 61,974 downwards.
GTGCTGTAGCAGATCCTGGCATTTGAGAGTCCGAGGCTCTTTCTGATGGGTCTGAAAAGGGCTATATCAGCCAGGGCGTAAAGAATTTTCCGGAACAGGCCCGGTTCCTGTTTTTTGTACCTGAGATCGGCCCTGTTATTGCCGATTGGCATGAGCAGGCGAAAAACAAATTTCTTTACGGCATCAGCGCCAAGAATGTGCGCCTCCGCCGTAGCAGCCTGGCCCTCCCATATTCGAGCCCCGTTGTATACTATGCTCGGACCTGTATCTCTCGTATCCCGCTGCTGGGTTTCCGGCGCTTCGGCGAAGTTGAGGGTGTTGGCCGACAGCAGGTGGCAACCAATGCCAAACCATTGCTCGGTCATCCCGGCCGGGGGTAGATAGGGGAGAACATTATCATCCTGATGCCATGGGTCGAGACGCAAAAGATAGTTCGCAGCCGCCCTCATGGTTTTGTAGGTATGGACGGCCCCTTTGGGCGTATCCCCGCTGGTTCCCGATGTATAAACGATGGCGCAGACATCGTCTGCCTTGCCGGCCTCCACATTCTGCTCAAAACGTGCGGGGTGTTCCGCTTCATATTCTTCCCCCAGTTTCAGAACGTCACCATAGGCCATCAAAATTGGGGCATCGTAGTGAGCAAGCCCCTTATAGTTCCAGAAAATAATCTTTTTGAGCAGAGGAAGCTCGTCCCTTATCCGGAGGATCTTGTCAACCTGCTCCTGATCCTGGGCTATGGCAAATCCGACCTCGGAATTCTCGGCAACGTATTTTATCTCCCTTGAAATTGAATCTGAATACAATCCCACCGAAGCGCCATGGTTGGCCTGGGCGGCCAGCTCGGCGTAATACCACTGCGGGGCATTATCCCCAATGATGAGCACCTTGTCTCCCGGTTCAAAGCCGAGGGAGAGTAAACCGAGTGCGAGATATTTGACACCGAGATAATAATCCTTCCAGGTGCAAGGCTGCCAGATGCCATAGTATTTGTAGCGCATGGCTTTGCGGTTGTCGCCATACTTCTCATAGTTGGATCTGAGCACCTTGGGCCACGTGTCACCCTTTTCGCTATAATCCTGCTCTATCTCCGCAGTCATCTTTCCATGTCCTTCTTCTATACAAGCCACCTCTTCCTTCGCCGGTAGTGCTTCACTTCGCGATAGCTCTTTTTGGACCCTACAGCCGACAGCCCCATGTAGAATTCCCGTACCTCTTCATTATCCCGCAGCGTCTCAGCGGGACTCTCCATAACCACCTTGCCATGCTCCATAATATACCCATAATGCGCGATGCCGAGGGCAGCCCTGGCATTCTGCTCCACTAGAAGCATCGACATCTCTCGCTCCTCATTGATTCCCCGGATAATTTCATAGATTTCTTTGACCATCAGCGGGGCAAGACCGAGAGAAGGTTCATCCAGAAGCATGAGCCTGGGACGAGCCATGAGTGCCCGCCCGATCACGACCATCTGCTGTTCGCCCCCGGACAGGTAGCCGCTTATCCGGCGACTGAGGGGTCTAATGTTGGGGAAGTAGTCAAACACCATACCCAGGTCTTTCTTGACTCCGGCACGGTCTTTGCGGCGGTAGGCCCCCACCAGCAGGTTTTCTTCCACACTGAGGTGCTCAAGCACCCGTCTTCCCTCCATAACCTGGCTTATGCCCATTGAAGCGATATCCTCGGGACCGAAATGGTCAATCCTTTTGCCGTCAAAATCGATGCTGCCGTGCGTTACCTCTCCCACTTCTGTCTTGAGCATTCCTGATATGGCCTTTAGCGTGGTAGTCTTTCCTGCACCATTGGCGCCGAGCAGGGCAACGATTCGGCTGTCACCCACCTCAAACGATACGCCGTGCAGCACCTGAATAACACTCATGTAGACCACTTCAATACCATTTACTCTTAGCATTTTTCTCTCAACTACCCCTGTTTTTCCTGACCCAGGTAAGCACTGATAACCTCGGGGTTCATCTTAATTTCGTCCGGGGTCCCCTCGGCAATCTTGCGTCCAAAATCCAGCACGACAATCCTGTCCGCAATGTCCATAACAACTCCCATGTCATGTTCGACAAGGATGATGGAGCGGATCCCATCCCTCAGCACGGGTGTGTCGGGATAGGTGGCCCCTTGACCTTCAAATATATCGAGGATGAACCGCGCGATATCCTCCTTTTCCTCCTGATTCATCCCCGCCATAGGCTCGTCAAGAAGCAGTACATTCGGCTCCAGGGCCAATGCCCTTCCCAACTCCACCCTCTTCTGCATCCCGTAAGGAAGAATGCCGACCACCTTCTTTCGAATGGACGCTATCTCCAGAAAATCGATGATCTCCTCTGCGGTTTGCCGATGCTTGATTTCCTCCTTCAGAGCCCAGCCGAGGTACAGCGCGCCCGTGATAAAATTCTGCTTCATGCGCACGTGTCGGGCGGCCATAATGTTATCTTGAGTGCTTAACCCACTGTAAAGCTCTATATTCTGAAAGGTTCTCGCGATGCCGCGTTTGGCAAGCTTATCCGGGCGCATCCGGGTAACTCTCTGCCCGTCATGGTATATCTCCCCTTCTTGGGGCCTATAGAAGCCACTGATGCTGTTGAGGAGGGCGGTCTTCCCGGCGCCATTCGGCCCGATAATGGCCAGAATCTCATTGTTCCTGACTTCCAGGCTCACCTCATTGAGGGCAGTGACACCGCCGAACCTGAGTGAGACCTTATCAATTCGTAATTTGGCTTGTTTATCTCTTTCCATCTACCATGCTCTCTTGTTCAAATATCTCTCGCCTCCGTTGCTTTTCGGGTCGGAAGCCGCCCTACTCCCGGCTAAACTTTTTTCCTCAGTTCCCGCTTCAAAATCTTTCCCGCCGGACTCCTGGGAAAATCATTTACCGTCAGGTATTCTTTGGGTACCTTGAAAGGCGAAAGGCGGGATTTCATATAGGCACTTAATTTTTCCTTATCAAAGGCCTCTCCGGACCGCAATATGAGAAAAGCCGTCACTCGCTCACCCCACTCTTGATCCGGCATGCCTATAACCGCACATTCCTGGATTTCCGGCCTCGTGTAGAGGACCTCTTCCACCTCGCGGGAATAAACGTTTTCTCCGCCGGTAATAATCATATCCTTCAGCCGGTCTACTATATACAGGTAGCCGTCATCGTCAAAAAGGCCGATGTCGCCGGAACGGAACCATGTTTTTCCCCAGAATGCTTCCCGCGTCCCTTCGGGGTTATCAAGATACCCTTTCATTATATTCGGGCCTCGGATACAGATCTCTCCTTCACGACCTTGTTGCACCTGATCGCCATTCTGATCCCTGATCTGAACCTCCATTCCCGGCACTTCTGTTCCTACTGAACCGATGACATGGCGATAATGATGATTATAGGTAACTGTTGGGGCTGCTTCGGTCATCCCATAGCCTTCATAGATTGCCAGGCCCGTTCGCTCTTTCCACTGGCGGATAACGTCTCCCGCCATGCTGGCGGCGGCTGAAAAACAGTACCGAACCGAGCCCAATTTTTTCTCGAGTGCCTCAAGGCCCAGCAGCCGGAAATAAACCGTCGGGACAGCGAACAGCTTGGTTACCCGTCCGGTGGCCAGTAAATGCAGGACACGCTCCAGATCAAAGGCCGGCAGCAGTTCCAGGCAGCCGGCGCTCAGTATGGTCGCATTCATCACGTGCATCTGCCCAAAAACATGGTTGAAGGGCAGGAAGCAGAGGCTTCGATCGTTTTCAGATGAACGCTCATTGAAGACCACCGTGTGTATGGCGGCGTTTATGTTCTCATGGCTCAGCAGGACCCCTTTGGGAATCCCCGTTGTACCACCTGTATAGAGGATAGCGGCAGTATCGGTCCGATCTCTGTCAAGGGCAGTGAAATTCTCCGATCCCTTTTCCAGTAGTTGATGGAAATTCATGTCCCCCTGCGGGCTGATAATTTTTTCAAGGCACCCATCTCGCCTCAACTTGAGCAATTCATCCAATTTTTCATCGGAAGTGAAAATCATTTTCGGCTTTGAGTGATTAATCAAAAGGGATAATTCATCACCCTTCACCAGGCTGGACAGGGTTACGGCCACAGCGCCTGCCTTGAGCACGCCGAAGTAGAAGGCAAGCCAATCCCCGGAGTTCAGTGCACAAAGACCGATATGATCTCCGGGTTTAACGCCAAGCTTGATGAGTGCTGTGGCTGCACGGTTGGCTCGTGCGTTGAATCGCACATAGCTGATTTCGGACATGTCTTCGCTCACGATAGGCCGGTGAGGAAAATAGAATGCAGATCGTTCCAGATTCTTTGCGAGATTCATTTGCAATTCCTTCTCACTTGGTCAAACTCAGGGCTAGGAATCCAGGTTGCCTCCCGCGAAGCAGGAAGTATGGTATGAAAATTCAGGCCTCTGGCAGTAATGCCTCTCTCCCCTCCTTTTCCAGAGGTTAGCAGGATAGTCTAAGGCCGAAAAGTGTTATTATGACGGAACCCCTTGTGGGTTTGTGGATCGAAAATCTGACTGGTTTTTGCTCAAAAATCTCCGCATCATCTCGGTGAAAACGATTTTAAATATAGATAACAATAAGACATGCTTGTTCTAATAAAAGCAGAGCATCTTCTCAAGGGATCATTGTTGGTCTTACATTAGTCCTTAAGCCTGTCGCCGGTGAATGTCAAGCCAAAATTTGCCAAATTCAGGTTGTCAAATCCCTTGTTTCTTCGTATAAAGAATCTGGAGTTTTCCATGAATAGGTTTAAACCGGTAAAACAGCCGAGAATTTCAGAACAGGTGCTACGGCAGCTCAAGGAGGCCATTCTCCTGGGGAGCTTCAAGTCAGGGGAGAAGCTACCCTCCGAGAGAGAATTGACCGATACCTTTCAGGTGAGCAGAGGGGCAATCAGGGAAGCGATCAGGGCACTGGAGATTACTGGCTTTGTGGCTACCCGTCAGGGTCCGACGGGCGGCGCATTCGTCACGGAAGTGTCATTCGATCATGTGGGCAATGCCTTTCTGGATCTGTTTCTCTCCAACAGGGTCTCGATCCCGGAAATGGCCCACGTGCGCCATTTTATCGAACCCGAAGTGGCTCGCCTTGCCGCCTTGAATATTACAAAAGAGGGAGGCGAACGCCTCATGGAGGCTCAAAAGGCCGAATACCTCCCCGTGAAAAATAACTCCGAGCGTATCGTTGTTATGCAGAAAACTCATATGGTCTTGGCCGAGATCTGCGCCAATCATTTTCTGGAGGCGATCAGCAAATCCATGCTCAAGCTGACCAAGGAAATCGTTGAAGCGGTGGACCCGGACCATGAGGCCCTGCATTCAGCAGGAGAACATCAACAGGTCATACGGGCGGTCATGGAAGGCAGGGCCTCAGAGGCGGCATCGGCTATGTGCGTGCACCTGGAGAAATTCTGTGAAAGGCTCGTCAAGATGGAAGAGGTTTATAGAAGAAAGGCCGCCTGGGACACCAGAACGAGCAGAGCCTCCTTGGAATAAGAAGAATGCGGATCGTTCCAGGTTGTTTACAATTTTCACTTTCAATTCCTTCTTGCTTGGTTGAATTTGGGACTACGAATCCAGTTTGCCTTCCCGAAAAGCGGCGGTGTAAGCCTGGCACCAGGGGTCCTGATCCAGCAGGACAGCCGCGGCCCTCATTGTCCCCATGAGCTTTGTATCCAGGGGATCGATGATGGCCGCGTTGAGTCCCGCCCTCATGGCCAGGGCCAGAAATATCCTGTTCATAAGGGAGCGCCTCGGCAACCCGAATGAAATGTTGGAAAGCCCGCAGATGACGTTGGACCCCTCCAATTCCTGTCGAATCCGAGAGATTGTCTCCAGGGCTGTCAACGCCGCACGAGTATTGGCGCTGGCTGCCTGAATAACAGGATCCAGATAGATTCTCCCCCGGTTTACGCCCAGTCTCTCCAGATCGGACACGAGTCGGGAGGCATTCTCCAGGGCCTGCTCTGTATTCTTGGGAACGCCCCGGTCATCAATGCACAGGGCCACGATAGCACACTCCCTGGACCGGACTACCGGCGCTATCGCCTCGAAACGGGACCGCTCACCGGTGATCGAGTTCAGCATGGGCGGATACTTGACCTGTTCAACGACAGCTTTCAGGCTGTCAGGCTTGGGACTGTCAATGCAGAGCCTGACCTGTGGAAAGGCATCCTGAACGACCTCAATAAGCCAGGACAGATCATCAACCTCTGAATTCCGACGCGACCCGGCGTTGATATCGATCAGATCGGCTCCGGACTCTATCTGAGATTTCACGTCCGCCTGAATATACGCCGCGTCCCGATCGGCCACCGCCTCGTTTACCGCTTTGCGGCTCGTATTAATCCGTTCTCCGATTATGAGCATGGATTTTCTCCTTGCCGGTCCACTAAGTATTTGGATTCATAAATTCGGCGACGTATTCTTTGTAGTATTGCACCGCCCGCTTCGCTCAAGACGCGAAGAGCGCAAAGCTAATTACTATTTCTTTTGCCGTTGAGAGGCCGGCAAAAGAAAACAGCACTATCCTGAACATCGAGACGCACGCAGTAGTTTCCTCCCGTGAAGCTATCTTTTCCCTTTCCGTCGTCTCAGCGGAAAGGGAAATATCAGTTTCTTTGCGAACTCTGCGACTTTGCGCTGACAAAAAATTATTCAATTCGGTTACGACATCCCATTTAAGGATACGTCCACTTAAATCAATTCCGACAGCGCCCTCTCGCCAGTCACTCCAGAAATGGCTCCCTCCACGGGCTCCTCTCGAAGAAGGTTTCTCGTTATCCGGCATTCGGATGGGGCTGAAATGGTCCGAGCAGGCAGGCACGGGTGAAGGCCCTGCCGAATTCCGGCGTGCCCGCCAACTCAAGATATTTCACGCGCGACAGCAAATCCTTCACTGCTTTCCGTTTTGTGGAGGACAGCAGAAAGAGCCTGGCGCCGATGCCGGCTGCATTTCCCACCTGGTGAAACCTGTTGAGGGGGAGGGAAGGCAGCATACCGATAGCCACCGCGTTGGAAATATCTATATAACTCCCAAAGGCGCCCGCTATGACGACTTTACAGATGTCCTTTTCGGAAATGCTCCCTGCCTGCAGAAGGATCTCTATCGCCGCCTGAATGGCGGCCTTGCCCAGCTGGATTTCACGCACGTCCTTCTGGGTGATGGAGATCTCCCGACCCCTTCCATCCTCTTCTTTGGGAACCAGGATAAACTCTAACCGGCCGTTTTTCTGCACCACACGAGGATGTGAACCCTCTTGCAGCCTGCCGCCCCTGTCCAGGATGCCTGAAAGATACAGCTGTGACACAGCATCCAGTATTCCGGACCCGCAGATACCTATGGGCTCTGCATCATCGATGGTCTTATAGTCGACAACCCCGTCCCAGAGGAACACTTTCTCGATGGCCCCTGGAGAGGCCCGCATGCCGTCCTTGATTTGGTATCCCTCAAATGCAGGGCCGGAAGCGCAGGAAACGCTCGTTATCGCTCTCCCGGCTATCAGCGATATCTCCGTGTTGGTGCCGATGTCGAGAACAAGTGCCTTATGATGAGCCCACTCTTGCGCCGTGGCTGTCAGGACGGCCGCGTGATCCGAGCCCACAAAGCCCGCAACGAGGGGGGGAAAATAGACCCGGGCTCCCGGAGCGAAATCCAGTCCCACGTCTCTGGCCTTGACGTTCAGTTCGCCGCCAGAGGCTGGTACAAAGGGAGAAAGGGCCAGTTGACGCACGGGCAGGCCCAGCAGCAGGTGTTGCATGGCCGTATTGCCGACAATCACGGCGTCCAGAATATCTCCGGTTTCAGAGCCTGCTACGGTGCACAGATCTCCCGCCAACTTCATCAGGCCTTCCCTGACCAGATCCGCAATCAGCGCCCGCCCGTCCGGCGATCGGATCGCAAAATTGATTCGCGTGATGATGTCCTCGCCTTTGCTGATCTGGGGGTTCATGATCGCCTGCGAGGCCAGTCTCTCTCCTGTATCCAACGCCACCAGGTACCCTGCTATCTTGGTTGAGCCCAGGTCAACGGCCAGGCCGAGCGGGCGGGAACCAGGAGGAGTGACGGCGACCAGTTCCCGGTCTTGAATGTGGGCCGTCAAATTCCAATTCCATTCCCGAAGCCGTGCTGAAAGGTCCCTCAGGACGGAGATATCCAAATGCACGGGGCCGGCAGCGCCTATCTCTTCGATCAGGTTCTCCGCATCTGCCACAGGCCTTGCTAAGGAAGGCGGCTCGAGTTTGCAGGCAAAGGACTCAACCGGAGAGTCAAGAGGAACATCCACGTCCCGACCCTCAACCTGGAGGCGTTGCTGCGTACCCAGGGATTCAGGGGGGACAATCACTACGCAATCCGTTTGCGGATATGCCTGGCAGGCCAGACGCCACCCGCTCTCCAGTTCCTCTTCGCTGAAGGCTTCCTGCTCGGCTGGAGTTACTTCAGAAAAGATTCCGTCGCCGAGCCGTATCCTGCAGCCCTTGCATCTTCCGATCCCGCCGCAGATCCCGGCAAGCTCAACACCCAGTCCTTGCGCGCAGCCCAAAAGGGTCTTTCCCGCAGGACACGGTCCCCGCCTGCCGACAGGCTGGAACTCTATCTGATGATCGCCCATGTTTCCATCAACATCCGTGGAAGGAGTCCGGGTAATGCAGCCCGTGGATATCTATGCATAGATGCCGTATTCCCTGGTGAACTCGACCATGGCCTTGACATTTTCCGGTTTTGCTTCATCGAAAAAAGCACCATTGCCCAGAATGAAACCACCGCCTTTGCCGGCGGTATCGATGAGTTTCTTGCAGTAGGCTTTGACTTCATCGGGTGTGGCCAATTTCAGCATCGAGGAGGACACATTGCCGATGAGGCATGCATTCTTACCCAAAGTCTTCTTGGCTTCCGCCATATCTGTCTGATCAACCATCCACATGGTTTTACCTTTGGGTATATCCTGGATTATTTTCAGACGCGAGCCCCAGTGTCCCTCAAGTGCGGGAAAAGGTATGCATCCGCCCTCGATGAGACCCATCATGACAGCTTTAAAAGTGGGCCAGTAGAATTTCCTGAACTGCTCTTCGGAGAGAAAGCCGTCTGCGCCTTTATGGAGAGGCATGAATATTTGAGGATTGCCGGTCTGCTGTGCTGCGCCTATCCCCATACCGATCATGATAGGGACGAGTATCTCCAGGGCCTTAAGAAGCTTGTCGGGCTGCCGGTACATATCCAGCATGATCCCCCTCGTGCCCCTGAGGGTATCGCCGATCGTGTCAAAGGGTGTCTTGGTAAAACCGCCGAGGATATTGGGAAATCCCAATGTTGCCAGCTCACCGTTTAATCCGCCTATCACCGTCGCCCATTGGAGCGCCTCGGCGCCGGCCTCAAAAAGGGCCTTGAAAGCGCCTTGAACAGGGGGCAGTGCATAGGGTATAAAATTGAAGGCAACGCCATATATTTCGAGTATCCCGGTCAGCGGCGGGAGCATACTCCAGGGCTCTAACGCCCCGAATACGCGCGGCAGGTAGAAATTCCTGAAATAGAATGAAGGATCCGTTATGAAAATATCATACTCATCCGCGGTCATGTATTCCCTTTCATTGCACTGGTAGCTGTGTTCAGGCTTTACTCCGTGGCCAGGCCAGGAGTATAACTTGTAGTCAAGGATCTCATAGAATTTTCCCGGCCCTGCCTGTGCAGCGCCTATGTGCATATCCGGCTGAAATTCAAAAATAAATTCCCTGAAGGCCGTGACAGTTTTTTCGTAGTCATACATGGCCTCCTCGATGGTCATCCCGGCATTAATAAACGGGAACATGCTGGGAAGTAGTGTGACCGGCACCCTGTCGGGAGTCTTCTTTAGCTGAACGGCGTCCTTAATTCTGTTTATACTTGCCTTGTATCTGGCTTCTGCTTCCGGGCTTTGAAACCGGAGGTCATTTCCCTCAGGGTCTTTCGGCGCAAGCAACCTTTGAAACTGTACCTCCTGCTTTTCATCCGAAGACATCTCTTCCCACTTTTTTTCCATGGTTTTACCCCCCTATCCAGCCTTTGGCCAATTTCACGGCAGCAACGGCATCTCTTCCATACGCGTCCGCACCGGTAAATTCTCTGACCTGCTCGTCAATCTGGCCGCCTCCGATCATTATTTTTACCTTGTCGCGAAGGCCGGCCTTGTGGATCGCATCTATGGTCTCTTTCATGGAATCAAACGCCAGAGACAGAAATCCGCTCAGTCCGACCACCGTGCTGCCGGTCTCTTGGATGGCATCGACGAATTTCTGCACCGGCACATCAATTCCCAGGTCCGTAACCTGGAACCCGCTGACATCGAGCATAAAGGCGACAAGGTCCTTTCCGATGTCATGTATATCGCCTGCCACCGTCCCAATAATAACCTTCCCCAGGCGTTCACCCTTCGCACTTTCCTGGCCCTTGAGATGGGGCTCGAGCATCCTGACGATGCCTTTGAGGATCTCCCCGGAAAAAATAAGATCCGGTATGAAGTACTCTTCACTGGCAAATTTTTGGCCTACGATATTCATGCCCTCCTTGGCATCCTCCAAAAGCCCCATAGGATCGACTCCATCTCTCAGGGCCTTTTCAACGAATGCCAGGGCCTCAGGCTCCTTTAAATCAGATACCAATTTCGCTAATTTCCCCGACATAACAACAACCTCCTTTTCACATTAATAATGGAAAGCGTTGCACCGGAAAATAACAGATGTCTCCCATATTATCTGATACTCATATCGTAATTTCTTTCCCAGTCCTGGGCTGAACCGTCATAGAATTTGACATTTTGATATCCCAGTACCTGTGTCAGCACAAACCACCAGGAACTGGTATATCCGCCCACACCGCAGTACAGAATAGTTTCCTGATTCGTCGGGTCCACAGATTGCCTGATGACGTGCGATGCCATGGTCCGGAGTGTCGCGGCATCCTTGTATGTGTATGTTCCGTCATCAGCATTCAGGTGCCAAATCCATGGAGCGGGCAACGACTTGGCGCCCGGAATATGCCCCGCCTTCTTTGCAAATGGTTCGCACCGTAAACCGAAGTACACATCCGCGTCTCTGGTATCGATAATAGCAGCATCTCCAAGATGCTTGTGCACGTAGTCGCCGGAAACAAAGATTGCCTCATCTACGGTACCCTTGTACCTTACCGCATTGGGCACGGTCGCCTGCTTGGCTATCGGGCGTTCTTCGCTTACCCATTTAGGGTACCCTCCGTCAAGAACAGCGACGTTTTTTACTCCTGTATATATGAGGGTAACCGCAACCCTGGTCGCATTTGCGAGTCCGAAAAAGGGCGGTTCTTTGGGATTTGGTGCAGTAACAATCACGACCCGTGAATCAGGGGTTATTCCAAGGGACCCGATGGTGTGAAATAGACCTTTCACGCCCGGCAGTTCAAGCCAAAGGCAATCTTTCGTCCCGATTACCCAATTTGAGCTGGGGCCGTGACAGGGGTCAAACGCCTTTACAAAAGGCTCATTGATCGAACCGGGGATATGACCCGCTCCATACTCAGCGGCGCCTCTGATATCAATGACTGCAAGATCTTTTATATCCTTGTTCGCGGATAGCCAGTCGGTGGAAACCATGGGGGAAATCAATCGAGCAGAGGACTCTTTCTGCCTCATGACATCATGACAACCGAAAAGCAATGATGCATTGAGGACAGCCACCAAAAACGAAAAAACTTTTTTATTTTTCATTTTGTTCCCTCCTCCTCATATTATCAGGTTGCGAAACAGCCGGAAACATATTATCATTTCAGAGTCCCAGGTATGCTTTTCGTATTGCTTCCTCTTCCAGGAGATGTTTGCTTTGTCCTTCCAAAGCGACACGCCCGTTTTCGATAACATATGCCCGGTCTGCGATCTCCAGGGTATGCCTGACATTCTGTTCCACCAGGAAGATGGCAATGCCCTGGTGGCGAAGCCCTTCTATAATGCGGAAGATTTCGTCCACCATGACCGGCGCCAGACCGGATGACGGCTCATCTATCATGCACAATTTCGGCTTTGACATCAAGCCACGCCCCAGGGCCACCATCTGCTGTTCACCGCCGCTCAGCGTTCTGGCCAGTTGTCCTTTTCTTGCTCTCAACACGGGGAGACGCTGATAGATATCTTCCAGGCTCTCCTCCTTCTTCTTCCAAGCACGCCGAAGATACGCGCCCATTTCCAGGTTCTCCTGAACCGACATGTCGGGGAAGAGTCTTCTTCCCTCAGGTATGTGTGCGATACCCAGTTCCATTACCGCATGCGAGGGCTGTCCCTCGATCCTCTTCCCCAAGAACTCCACACGGCCGGAGGCCGGGTGCAGAAGCCCGGATATGGTCTTGAGAAGGGTGGTTTTCCCGGCGCCGTTGGAGCCGACCAGTGCCACGATCTCGGATGCGTCAACCCTCACGGATACCTCGAACAAGGCCTGGGCCTTGCCGTAATAGGTTTCGATGTGGTCAGTTTTCAGCATCCACATGCTCCCCAAAGTACACCTCGATAACGGTCTTGTCGGAGGAAATCTCCTGTGGGGTCCCCTCCGCAATCTTTGCGCCGTGATGAAGCACCATAATCCTCCCGCACACATTCATGATGGCCTTCATGACATGCTCGATCATGATCACGGTGATCCCCCTTCGCTGAATGCTCTTGACCAACTCCATGGCCCGGCTGACCTCTGTGGAATTGAGCCCCTCCATCATTTCATCGAGCAGCAGCAGTTCCGGTCGCGTTGCCAGGGCCCGGGCGACTTCAAGCCGCTTCTGGTTGGCCAGGGTCAGGTCTTTGGCCGGAATCGCTTCCGCCTGGGCCAATCCAACAAATTCCAGCAACTCCCCGGCTTCCTTTGCCGCATCCGTCGAGGCAATACGGTTCCCTCTCCCAAAAGAGGCACCCAACAGAACGTTATTGAAAGCCGACATGTTGCTGAACACTTTCACCGTTTGAAAGGTCCTGGCCACGCCCATTCTGCAGATCTGATACGGCTTCAGGTTGGTAATCTCTCTCCCCTTGAATGTGATGCTTCCGGCCCTGGGCGTCAGAGCGGCCGAAATCAAATTGAACAGGGTGGTCTTTCCGGCACCGTTGGGACCGATCAGACCCAGCACCTCGCCCTGTTCCACCTGGAAGTCCACATTGATAACAGCGGCCAGCCCCCCAAAATAACGGGTCACGCCTCTCCCCTCAAGCATCGGCATATCTCTTCTCCGAAATCCGTTTCCAAAGTCTCTCCGTCAATCCTACGAGACCGTCCGGCATATACAGGATCGCCACAACCATGATAATCCCGAAAATAAGCATGTAATAGTAGGGGAAGCGGGTGATGAGGATCTGTTCCAGATACGTAAAGATGATCGCACCGATAATTGGACCGTACAGCGGTTCAAGGCCGCCGAAGATGGCCATCAGCACCGGCATGAACGAGATAAGCGGATTAAAAGCGATGGTCGGGTCGATATACGTCCATCGAGCCGCCATGACCGCCCCCGCCGCCCCCATGAAAAGCCCGCTGACTCCATAGATGATGGTTTTTAAAGCGGTCACATGAACGCCGGAATGAGACGCCGCTTCCTCATTCTCCCCGATGCTCTGAAGGGCCAGACCATACCGCGAACGTCTGAGACAGACAACCGTCAGCAGCAATACAACCAGAATCATAAGCATGATGTAAAAGACCGTGGTGTTCGCCACCGGGGGAACCACCCTCCCGGTCGTACCCGTAATATTGACCTCCCACCACATGACAAAATGGAGAAGGAGTTCCACGAGTCCGAAAGTGAACATCACAAAATAGATGCCTCTGAGTCTGAGGGTCAACGCGCCCACCAGAATGGCGAGGCAAAAACCGACCACCCCTCCCAGGACGATGACTAACGGAAGGGGCAACGCGTTTCCCGATACCGCCGCCGTGTAGATCCCCGCTCCGAAAAAGGCGGCAGAGGCCAATGAGATATACCCGGTCGGGCCGGAGAACAGGGTCCAGCTCACCGCAATGGTCACGTACATGAGAACGCTTGTTAGCATAACGACCATATATACCGATGCGTAGAGAGGTGCGGCGGCCGACAGGGCCAGGATGAGCAACCCCAATCCCATGGCAAGAATGTCTTTAGAAGTCGCTTTCCCGATCCCCATTTCCCTATTTCCCCAAAATACCTGTCGGCTTTGCCAGAAGCAGAAGCATGAAGATGACATAGTAGGCGACCAGCGACAGCCCTGGCTGAACATACGTGACGATGCTTCCGACGAGTCCCAAAATAAGCCCGCCGATAAAGCTCCCCGGGATGCTGCCCAATCCCCCCAGGACCATCACGATGAGGGCAATCATGGTGTAGTCGAGACCCATGGTCGGCTGGATCTCGTAGCACATGCTGATCAAGGCGCCGCCTAAGCCCGCCATCATGGCCCCAAAACCGAAGCAGATGGCCAGCACCTGGTTGATTTTGACCCCCATGAGTCCGGCCGTATCCGGATCCTGGGCCGCGGCACGAATTGCCTTTCCCAGCCGTGTTCGGGCAAGGAAAAGATAAAAGGCCAGGCAGATGACCAGGGCAAATCCGAGGGTCAGGAGCCTTTTGCCGGCAAACTTGGCTCCCCAGAAATCCACCGAAAATGTCAGGTAGGTGTACCCCTTGATGTCCGCCCCCCAGATCAATATGGCAACATTCTGGATGATGAACAGAAGCCCGAAGCAGGCCAGCATGGAATTTCCCTCAAAGGCTCCCGGCGTGGGAGACGAGATCCTCAGGCGGGTGAACAAGGTCCGGTAAAGGATGAACCCGACCGCAAACAGGACCGGACCGCAAATGGTGAGAGAAACCAGAGGATTGATGCCGAGGAGGGTGAACGCCGACCAGGTGATAAAGGCCCCGAGCATGATGAACTCGCCGTGGGCGATATTGAGCACGCGAGCCACACCGTACTGCAAGCTGAGCCCCACGGCGGTTAAGGCATAGATCCCCCCCAGCAATAAGCCCGCAATCACGACATTTAGAATGGTTACAACCATGTGAAATGAATCTCTGTGCTATCCAAATGAAGGCCCGCTTTCTCTTTGCGCGAGCGGGTGCATCCCCTTCCCCGAGAGGAGGAAATGCCCCTCTCGGGAAAAATTTGTGGAACCCTATAGGTCATTTCACTTTTTCGGCCAGGGCGGTTTCGGATATTCCGGGGGGGCTGTGCGTTTCGGGCCGGGGTCAATAACTTCGAACACCCCTTTCTGCCACTGCCCGATCTCACCGGGGTGACATTCTGTTGCCAAATATCGATCCTTATCATACCAGTACGGTCCCAGGGCCGTTTCAAACGTATCTTTAGCCATGATATCCCTGATTTTCTTCTGGTCCAGGGTCCCGGCCTTCTCGATCGCCTGCTGGAAATCCTGTAAAGACGACCAGTAATACAATGCTCCCCAGTAGTCGGGTTCATGTTTGTAATAGTTGACATAGGTTTCAACGAATTTTTTCGCCCCGGGAGAACTCTTCGCGTTCCAGGCGCCTCCGCCCATGACTCCTTCCACGGTCCTTACCCCGAAGTTGTCTCTGAAAAGCGTTGGAGAAAATGGGAGAACGGTCATGAAGAAGGCATTGAAATTGATGTCCAGGTCTATGGACTGATGGGTGAGCAGCATCCCGCCGGGGGGATAACAGGCCGCCACAAAGGCATCCACATTCAGGTTCTTGGCCTGTTTCAACATCGGCGACAGGTCCTTGGTCCCGTCGGGATAGCTTTTTTTCATCTTGACCTCGATTCCCTTCTCTTTGAAAAACGGAATCATAGCATCACCATATTCGACACCGTGGAGATCCGCCCGGTAGACCACCGCCACCGATTTCACGCCCACCTCCTTGAAAATGCCCGCAAGAGCCGGCGCCTGGGTGTCGGAAAAATTCAGGACCTGGAAAAAGTAGGGCAGATTAAGCTCTTTGAGTTTTAACGCGCCACCAGGCCCACCGATCATGATGTAATGATATTTATTGGCTATTTGTGCAGCCGCATAGAGATAGGCAGTTCCCCAAGGGGGAAAAACAAAGTCCACCTTGTCCTCCAGGATCAGCTTTTCGTAAAGCCTTGTCATGGTGCCCATATCGCTTTTGTCATCATATACGATAAGCTTCACCGGCAGCTTCTTACCGTACTTCTTCACATATATACCGCCATGCTTGTTGACCTCCTCTACCCACAACTTGTAGATGGGTCCGCCAGATATCTTCGGGCCCCCTGCCAACGGCCCGGAGAGATGAACTGGCTGGCCGATTCGAATCACGTCCTTGGCTGCCGCCGCTTTCGGGCCGGCGACTCCCGCCAGGAACAAGACCGTTACCGCAAACACCGACAACTTGATCCACACCCTGCTTTTCATTGTCTCCCTCCTTCCTGACCCATCACGGGCACTCCACGTATGATCGTCATACAACCGCATTTCAGTGATCACCGGCTAAGCAAAGCGTTCCGGCGCTATGTCTTGATTTAGGTGAGCCTCACCTCCTTTCCGGATGGGATCGCCAAATATGAATGCTTCATATCACATGGCATTCAGGGGACACTGCCATGAAGATTTTTTGGTGTGTTTGGATAGCGGGCTCTACTCCACCCCCCAATTGACCCCCGCACTGCTGAGTGCGGCCCCCGACACATCCACCACGGATGCACCGCCGTCAATCAGAAGAACGGATCCCGTCATAAAAGAAGAATCATCACTGGCCAGGTAACTGCAGATGCCTGCTATCTCATCAGGAGTCGCGACCCGGTGAAGAGGGACGTTGGATGATATACAGGCGAAGACACCATCCACATCTGTTGAAAGCACCTCTGTCAGCGGACTGAGCGCCTCCTCCAGCATTTCCGTCCGAGTCGCCCCGGGACAGACGGCATTACAACGAACTTTAAATCGACCATAATCCAAAGCAGCTTGCTTCGTGAGCATATTGAGAGCGGCTTTTGCGGTGCAGTAGGCCGCCATGCCCGGCAGGCAGCGCAGTCCACCCAATGAAGAGATATTGATAATAGATCCGCCGCCCCCTTTCATCATATGGGGTATGGATGCCTTCATGGTGAGAAAAGAACCGGTGAGGTTGATGTCAATGACCTTTTGCCAGATCTCCAAATCCAAATCGGTCACCGTCCCGCCCGGATCGATACCCGCGTTGTTCACCAGCACATCCAGCCTGCCTTCCAATTTCAGTGCCATCTCCACCATTCGCTCCGCGTCCCCGTACTTCGACACATCCCCTGAACACGTCGCTACCGTCCCTGACGGTAATGACTGAGCGATCTTGTCAAGCATTTCCTGACGTCGGCCGGTGATGCATATCCTTGCCCCATCCTGAATAAACCGTTTTGCGATTGCAGCACCAATCCCCGTGCCTCCCCCTGTTATGAGCGCTGTTTTCCCTTTCAGATTCATCTTTTTGCCTCCTTAGCTGTGTTTCTTGATTTTCGGAGATCCGTGTCGGTTCCTTCCAATCCCGGATCGTCTCGCAACACGGGCCTTTAAGGGTTGCATTTCGATGATCAGAGCGGCTGCTTTTCTTCCGGATAGAAGGTCACGGACAGTTTCCGGATCAAGGCTCCCGCAGGAGTATTGGCGATGGCTCCATCTTCTCCGATGGCGAAGAATTTTCCCGTTTCCCGCATCTGATCCCAGTTATGGAAGAATACAGTGGAAACCGGCAAGCCGAACTCACGCCAGGAGAAAATGTACTGGTTCACGTCGAATTTGTAGGTGATGTGCAGTTCAACATCAGACTCTCCCTTTAGCGGTCCAACGATGCAATGCCAGGCATAACGCTTCTCATTGAGATAGATGTGCTCGAAACATTGACTCGGATTGTAGGTGTAAATGGCCCTGAGCCCGATCAGATCACGTGTCGGCGCCGGCTTCATGCCCGTCGGGGGGATGGTCGGATCACCGAGTACCCCTGGAGTGAAATCCTGCACTGCCCGGGGCTCTTTCCCAATATCACCCTCACGCATGATGGTATGTACGGAAAGAACCTGACGTGTCTTGATGTTCACGAAAAATGTACGGCATTGTCTCGGCTCGTGAGCGAATGTCATATCAATATAATAGGTGTTCGGCGCAACCTCGATCGCCTCGTACCAGTCAGTTCCACTCTCAGAGCCGCTCTGCCAGTTCACCTCATTGGGTTGGGTAAATTCGAGATCAAAGACCGTACCCGAATCAAGGGTCAGTTTCATCGTCTGATTGACCAGATCCGTCGTCGCTGGAATACGATGATAGGCCATATCAGCTGCGTAGTCCTCATACTTATAGTCGGTTTCGCCTTCTCGTTGTGACATTGCATACCTCCCTGCTTTCATTAAGGTTCATTCGACGAACGGCGGGGCAGCCTCTTGGATGAAGTGTTCCTCACTTCGAGGAGGCCATTCCGTATGGGCTGACTCCAACCAACCCTTTGAATTGCCTATCTTACCGCCGCTAGAACGGCAACTGGCGTTTTGTCTTCTGGATCGTGAGCCACGTCACGTGAGTAAGTTCCTCAACCGAGTACCGCCCCCCCTCTCGTCCGATTCCGCTTCCTTTGCACCCGCCAAAGGGACAGCACGCATCGGCATCGATGGTGCCGTCATTGACGTGCACCATGCCCGCATCCAGGCCTTCCCCAAGAAAAATAGCCTTTTCTAAATCCTTGGTGATTACACCGGCTGAAAGTCCGTACGGCGTGTCATTGGCCACTTCGAGTGCCTCTTTTTCGTCTTTGACGGGAATGATGGAGGCTACAGGGCCGAAGGTTTCCTCGTAATAAATCTTCATATCAGGCGTAATATTTGCCAGTAATGTAGGCTTATACAGTCTGCCCTCGTGAGTACCGCCGGCAACGAGCTTTGCCCCTTTGCCAACAGCATCTTTTATATGGTCGTCAATCTTTTTGACCTGATTGTCGCTGATGACCGGACCAATGAACGTGGTGGGAAGACTGGGATCACCTACAGGAAGATGAGCAGCCAACCCCGCCAATGCCTCAGTAAACGCCTCCACAATCGGTTCTTCTACGATAATCCTGTCTGCAGACATGCATATCTCACCCTGGTGCAGATACGCACTGAACGCGGTGGATTTCACGGCGTATTCAATATCCGCATCAGCAAGGACGATGAGGGGATTTTTTCCGCCGAGTTCCAGCGTGTAAGGCTTCAATTTGGCGGCAGCCCTTTGCGCCACGTGGCGTCCGGTCACCGTCTCGCCGGTAATGGCGACAAACGAACAGCGGTCGTCATCAATGAGGGCGTCCCCGAGAACATTCCCCGGACCGGTTACAACATTCAGCACACCGGCCGGAAGGCCCGCCCGCTCAAAAAGTTCTCCAATCTTGAGTCCAACGACCGGAGACTCACTAGCCGGCTTCAGGATCACTGTATTGCCCGTGGCTAGGCCATATGCCACTTTGTACATGGAGAGAACGAGAGGAAAATTCCACGGAGAAATAGCCACTACTGTTCCTCTTGGTTTGCGAATCGTCATGGAAAGCTTTGTAGGATCATTATTGAAGGTCTCGCCGAGAATTCGCTTGCCGTCCGCCGCAGCCGTCTCAATGAGATCCACGGTTTGTGATATCTCGAACATAACTTTCCCAACACTCCCTCCTCCCTCCTGGATCAGTACGTCTGCAAACTCCTGTCTGCCCGTTTCGAGGAGTTGAGCCGCCTTGTTGAGGATCTGGGCCCGAGCTATGGCAGGAGTGGCGGCCCATTCCTTGCGGGCTGCAAAGGCCGCAGCCATCGCGCGATCTGCATCCTGAGCATCTCCCTTTGCCACTTTTGCGTAAAGCTCTCCTGTGTAAGGGTTCAAATCATCGAAGGTTGATCCGGACAGGGCATCCACCCACTGGCCTTCAATAAACATCTGATAAGTCTTCATTGCAACCCCCTTCTTTTACTGGATATTTTATTTTCCTCACTTGGTCGTTCGCCCAAGTCTCAAAAGCTCTGTTTCAGATCAAAGGTACACTGCATGGGCCATTTTTTGGAGTTCCCCTGGATTATCCTACAATTTTAGTACCGGTTTGATAGTGCGGCCCTGTTCCATATCTTCCACCGCCTTGTTGATCTCATTGAACGGGTAAAACTTGATCAAACGATCAAAGGGAAACCGCCCCTGGGCATACAATTCAATCAGTTTGGGGATAAAGAGGTCGGGAATGGCATCCCCTTCTATGACTCCTCGCACCGCGCGGCCGTTCATGATCAGATCCATATTGAGGCTGACCTCGGTGCCGGGGGCCACGACACCCACCAGGCCGCAAACACCGAGCAAGGGCAGAACATCCACGGCTTGGCGAAAAACCGTAGGGTTCCCCACACATTCCAGGCTAAAATTCGGGCCTCCACCGGTAATCTCCTTGACTGCTTCAACCGGGTCCGCTTCACCCGCATTGACCGTGTGGGTGGCGCCCAGCTCTTCGGCCATCTTGAGGCGCTCAGGATGGATATCCACCGCAATAATGGTCGTGCAGCCGCAGACGACCGAGGCCATAATCGCACTCATCCCCACGGTACCCGCTCCAAATATGGCAATGGAGGTACCGGCACTGGCCTTGAGTGAATTGATGACCGCACCTGCTCCAGTCATGATACCGCAACCCATGGGGCCTAGGATCTCGAGAGGGACATCTTTTGGCACCTTGACCACATTCCTTTCCTCAGCCAAAGCGAAATTGGCAAATGCAGACTGTCCGAAAAAATTGCCATGAATAACCTGATCTCCTTTTTTCATGGTTGTTGTTCCGTCCGGACGGGCCCCGCTGAAGTTGAGCTGCAAGAAATTCTCGCAATAGGGGTCATTGCCTGACTTGCATGAGGGGCATGCCCCACAACACATCCAGCTTAACGTCACATGGTCCCCGGGCTCCACCTTGCTTACCCGCGATCCCACCTTTTCCACCACACCCGCTCCTTCATGACCAAAGACACTGGGCAGCGGGATCGGCAAATGCTGGTCCCTCCCGGCAAGATCCGTGTGGCAGATACCGGAACCCACGATGCGAACAAGGATCTCATTGTCACGGGGATCACTTAATTCCAGCTGTTCGAGATAGAATTTCTCTGACGGTTCAAAAATGACTGCTGCATTGATTTCCATCATGACCTCCTATTATTGTTTGGTTGGTTTACACAACTCATCAATAATACTCGGAAAATATGGCAGGAAGTGGGGTCAGGGCAATGTTATGATAATTTAGTGCATCACCGAAGCTTCTCAGAACAGCCCATGACACCTGAACACTGATGAGTTGGCAAGCTGCCAAAAGGATGCGTTCTTATTACGTGTGTAGTTAGCAAGCCACATGAAGTTTGTCTATTATACGAAAGTATACTTTTTTTCAGGCTTGAAATGGCCGTTGCGGGCTGAACATTTGATTATCACATCAAGCGTGTAAGATCGGGAGCGGCAGTAGATGGGATGACGCTATCCGGTCAGTATTCTATTGATCAGTGTGGTTCGATTGTTGACCCCGACTTTCTCATATATGTTGTGAAGATGTTTTTTGATGGTGACTTCGCTGACGAACAATTCTCCCGCAATTTGTGCGTTTTTCAATCCCAAAAAAAGGAGGACAATCACATCAATTTCTCTTCTACTCAGATGGAACCAGTCCATGAGATACTGCGGATTGATATTTGCAGGCCACTGTTCTTCGATGGAGACCATGAACATCCGCGAACCTCCGCAATCTGGTCCCTGGTCAAGGGCTCTTGATACGACCGAAAAACGGGTACGATTCGGGCCTTTGACAACACGTTGCCTTGGAATGCTCATGCCCCCGCTGGGACAGTTGTCCAAGTCGGCTTTGATTTCCCGGCAGTCTTTCAATACCTGGGAGGAAATCGGATCATTACCGTTGACAGTGGGCATCGAACACTTCAATTTGCCGAGTACCTCCTCCGCTTTTGAGTTTCTGTAGACAATTTGGAGAGCTTCGTCCAGGAGGATCATCCCGGTCGACGATTGATTTTCGATACAATCCAGTATATTTCCTTTCAGTCTTATTCTCCTTCGAAGATCGTTATGGGCCAAGGCATGTGCCAAATAGGGAGAAATGGTTTTTGCCGTCCGGATTTCCTTTATGGTAAAGGGGTTGAATTCACGAGGCCGGGTCAACACAATTCTCCCATAAAGCTCTTTTTCGGCAACCAGATTGACGATAAGTTTATGATGTATTTTCTGTGGCTTGAGAAAGTCGTTGTAGTACTCTGCAGGTTGGAAGGAATCGTAACTAATGGCCTGTTCCAGGCGGTTTTGTCTTTTACTCCTATCTAAGTCATAGATCAGGTGCAGAGGATCAAATCGATAAAAATAGGTCTTGTAATAACCACAGTATGTTTTGTCCAGGTTCTTGATAATGATATAGGTGAATCGTCCATTTCCGTCCGGCAGAAAGAAAACCGCACCTTCAGCAGAAATGGTGTGAAACAGGGCGTCTAAAGCTTTCTGCCTGACAAGTTGGCAATCCAGGGATTCATTTGCCGCACTGATGACTTCCAGCACATTGGTCAATATCTGGTAAGGCAGTTTATCCATCATCATGTTTACCCTGACCCGACAGACGGAGGCCGGACAGACTATTAAACGGACGACGGTTGACGGATATGACCCAAGACAAGCGGCCAATTCCCCTGTTCAGCCGTTAAGGCAAAGGTATTCCGAATACGACAGGGCAACGGTGCCTTAATAGTAAAATTAGAACAAATTACCTTTGCTAAGGTTAAATTCTATGTGCCTCGCTCTTGTGTGTCAAGCCGAAATCACGCTTTACGCCTGAGTTACGCAAATTCCATGGAGCAGCCTTGGATAATTCACTCCCCAGATCTTCACTACACGATCACAGCAGCTACGCTCAGGGCCGTTTTCGGTTCCTCGCCTCTCGGCCTAGGGTTCCTGGCGGCATTTCATCCGTCACACTCAAGAAGGCCTCCAAGGGCTTCTCTCTCCATGAGCCGGTACAAGCCATATTTGCCGCCTTGAAAAGGGATACGACTCATCTGCATGCCGGCATGCCTATGCGGCCGATTGAGGGACCGATCGGAACCTCTTTCTGAGGTCTCTTTTTAAAATTTTACCCTGGGGGTTCTTCGGGAGAGAATCAATAAATTCAACAGACTTGGGCGCCTTGTAGGAAGCAAG
This sequence comes from uncultured Desulfobacteraceae bacterium, assembly GCA_964581175.1. GTDB lineage: Bacteria > Desulfobacterota > DSM-4660 > Desulfatiglandales > Desulfatiglandaceae > B46-G9. Next base: position 38,836 of record CAZONI010000002.1, on the reverse strand, counting down.
ATGCTCTTTGCAAAAGGCAATAATCTCGTGGTCAGCAGCAGCGGCATCCGGCTTCAAAGCGACCACGGCATGAACACGCTCCACCCATTCCGGATCAGGGATGCCAATGACAGCCACTTCAGCGATGGCAGGATGCATATACAGGATATCTTCTACTTCTCGAGAGTAGACATTTTCGCCTCCTGTGACGATCATGTCCTTCTTTCTATCCACGATATACATGAATCCTTTCCCGTCATAGTATCCGAGATCACCTGTGTGGAGCCATCCATCAACGAGAACTTCGCGGGTTTCTTCCGGTTTTCGCCAGTATTCAACCATGAGGGAATCACTCTGAGCAATTATCTCACCTACCACCCCTATTCCAACATCATTGTTCTTTTCATCTACTATCCTGACATGCACGCCAATACTCGGCTGCCCGCATGAACTCAATACCTTCTGCTCTTCCGATGTCCTGTCTAATATCTGATGGGCCTTCCTGGGGAGCGACGCAATTTGTGGACCTGATTCGGTCTGCCCGTAGCCTTGCGAAAAAATCGGACCGAATACCTCCAGCCCGTTTCTTAATAACTCCAGCGGCATAGGAGACGCGGCATAATAGAGTCTCTTCAAACTGCTCAGGTCGTACTTTCTGACGTTTCGGTGCGACAGGATGGCATGAAGCTGTGTTGGAATTATTTGCATGTCAGTCGCCTTCTCCTGTTGAACTGTCCGAAGGACGACATCAGGATCGAAAGACCTTTGGGGCAGGATGACGTTGCACCCCCCAACGTAGAAGAAGGGCCACACATGGCTGTCCCCGCCGATATGAAAAAGAGGCAACACAACGACATGCCTGTCGTGTGCCTTTACACCCATTTCCAAGGCCTTTATTCGAGTGTTATCCAGCTTGCGACGGTGCGTGTAGACGGCGCCCCGGGCAACACCGGTAGTGCCGCTTGTATAAAATATAAGAAAAGGGTCGTCTCTGAGTACTGTTGAATCGGGCTCGTCGGATGGGTGCGTCGAGAGTAATTCGCCATGAGGAACCATACCAGGAGCAGCCCCCTCGATGGAAATATAGTGTTTCACATTGGGGAGACGAGACCGCAGGAATTTGGCGGTTTCCATAAGTTCAGGACCGACGAAAAGCGTATTTACCTCGGAATATCCGATGAGATATTCCAGTTCTTCTTCATGTAGCCGGGGGTTGAACGCGGAAGCGATGAATCCTCCTTTCATTGCGGCCGCATACACGTCCATGTGCGCAAGGCAATTCCATGACAGAATGCCTATGCCGTCTCCCTTTTTGACATTTAGCGACGAAAGACCGTGGATCAGGCTGTTCACCCGCACATTGAACTGAGAGAACGTTATCCTCTCGGAATTGTATACAAAGGCTTCTTCATCGGAATACAAGAGGGCGTTTCTGTAAATAATGTCCGCAAAGGTCCCTATGTTGTAGCGACACAGTTCCTTCAGTATAAGCCTGCCCGTCATTTCGATTTCTTTCAATCCGGGTTTGGTGAAATAGTATTCTGTTCCTGTCCGCTTTTAGGCAGATGTGGGTGGTGGGCCTTTCCCGTCTGTGTCTAAATCAATTCTCGGACGCTAAAGTACGCTTTAGTTGCAGCAAGCTTTTATGAAATGAATGGAATCCTTCAAATACCATTGGTATAATATTTGACATATAAAATATTTTGTCAATGAATTTTTTTCTTGAAATCAAAAGAAGATTCTATTATCTAGTCAATAAATAAAAAGGGAAAAACAATGCCTAATTTTAAGCCAATTAAGCAGCCCAGAATTTCGGAAGAGGTTTTTGATCAACTCAAAGAGGCGATTCTTTCCAATGATTTCAGGGCGGGCGACAAGTTACCCTCGGAAAGAGATCTGGCTGAACAATTTCAGGTCAGTCGCGTTGCGATAAGAGAAGCTATCAGGGCCCTTGAAAACAGTGGCTTTGTTTCGATTCGCCAGGGCGCCGGCGGCGGCGCATTTGTGACTGATTTGACATTCGAACAATTGGCCGGCGCTTGCCTTGACCTGTTCCTGGCGAACAAGATTTCGGTCCATGAACTGCATCAAGTTCGTATCCTTGTTGAACCCGAGGTGGCTCGTCTCGCGACCGTGAATGCCACCCCTGAACTCACCAAGCGCCTGCTGGAAGCATTTGAGGCCGAGCATCCGCCCGGAGCCTCCCTGGCGGAAGATGTTGCATCCGCCACCAAAGTCCATTTCATCCTGGCGGAGATGTGCGGCAATCGTTTTTTGGAGGCCATCGTCAATTCAGTCATTAAACTGAACGCCAAGATTCTGGAGGAGCTTAAGCCCAATCCGCCCTACTCTATTCATCCCCCGGGGTTGCATCGCCCCATTGTTGAGGCTGTAGCAGCAGGTAACCCCGAAGCCGCCTATGAAGCCATGAGAAAGCACGCAGCGATATTTTATGATAATCTCATGAGCCTGGAAAAGGAATACCGCGAGCGGATAGGTTCTGACATGAACCTGCATCTCAAAAATTTCAACACTCTTTTCCAGAAAGAATCTTGAATTTCCGGAGAAGAATATCCCCGCCTGAGTCCGGCAACGGCGGATTTGGACCATACCGAACGTGCGCGGACGAGTGTATGTTTCGTCAGAGATCTTCCGAAATGAGGATGGCTTCCGCAATCTGGCGCATGGACTTACGGGAGTCCATGCTTTTCTTCTGGATCCACCGATAGGCCTCTTCTCCGCTGCTCTGACGGCGCTGCATGACGATTTCCTTGGCCCGTTCCACCAGCTTCCGGGACTCCAGTTCTTCCTGAATGACCTTGGTCTTGACCATGAGTTCGGTATTCATGATCGCCACTGCCGCCTGATTGGCGACAGCCGTAATCATATTTATCTCGGTCTGAGAAAAGGCATGTGGCTCCGAGGTAAAGCAATTGATAACCCCGATCGCCTTCTTGTCTTTTGCCTGGAGCGGCACACCGAGCATGGAGACCAGTCCCAGTTTCTTTGCCATCTCCTTTTCTTTGAAGCGGGGCTCTTTGAGCACGTCTTCAACGATAAGCGGTCTGTTTCGAGTCACCACGTAACCCACTACACCTTCGTCCGTGGTCAGGGACCGGTCTTTCACGTATTCAGGGTCAATGGCCTGGGTCGCCTTCAGACGGATCCTCTCCGGACTCTCGCTTCTATCGATAAGCCACAGAGAACAGATTTCAACTCCTGTCACCTTTGCAGTAACCATGACTATCAGTTTGAGGATATCTTCGAGGTAGAGATCGGAAGTGATGGCCCTGCTGATATGGGAAATGGCTTCGATATATTTTTCATATGTTTCAGAGGGTACCTTTTCCATCTTCCTCTTTTCCTCCCATCAAAAGTGAATCTTCCCCCCGCAGAGCGGGTGCCATTAGACCACGCCCCGAGGATACTCAGGGAGGGACCCTTTTCCTCCGTTCCGAGGCTCCTGGCTGGTCTTTTCAGTGACTTATCAGCGTGGGATAGCTACCCCCTCCGCATTCTCGACTTCGTCGAGTTGCGGGTTCCCCCACTGATAAGTCACGAAAAAACAGCGCCTTCTCACCAGTCACTTCAGAAAAGGCTCCCTCCCTGAGCATCCCGCTCTTCGAACCCCGGGTCGGTAAAACCTGTCCGGTTCCTCCGCCAGACATGGCGGGCTTAATCAAGACTGACCGGAGCGAACCAGGTAGGTCTCATAGGCGCTTCGTATCCGCCTGTTACAATGATTGATTTTCTCGAGAAAATAACTTCTGTCCTGATTCAAACCTAATATACGCCTGGCCAAAAAATCAACTTCCTTTTCATCCCTGGGCAATGTATGAATCTGCCTGTCCTCAAGGATCTGGAGATAATGTTCCACCTTCCGCAGGAAAAGATAGTCTTCTTTCAGTTCCCTGGCCGTATCCAACGGCAGAAGTCCTCCTTCTCCAAGGGTCTCGAGGGCAAGCAGGGTGTTTCCTTGCAGGAGAGAATAATTCTCCCGCGCATGGCGGAGCTGAAGTGCCTGCACAAGGAATTCAACATCCCGCAACCCGCCGGCCCCTGTTTTCACATTTATCGAAGAATCGATGCCCCGCCTGGAGGCCTGAATGGACATATTCCGCATTTTCTCTATGGCGGCCGCAATTTCACCGAGTTCTCTCGGTTTCTTCAATAGGCAGTCAATCTTTTCCAGGAAACGTTGTCCTAATTGGAGGTTTCCCGCAACGGGCCTCATTTTCAGGGCAGCCTGGATCTCCCAGAGTGACGCACTGTGAACATAGTAGTCTTCCAGCGCAGTGAAAGTCGGAACCAGCTCGCCGGACCGTCCAAAAGGCCTGAGCCGCAAGTCCACCCGGTACGCATATCCTTCTTCCGTATGCCCTGAGAGATCCGAAAGGACTCTTTCCATGACCCGAACAAAAAGATCCTTATAAGATGTCCTGTCAATGCCCCCGGGAGGGGGAATGTCCGGATATTCACAGAGCCCCAGGAGATCAATATCAGAGCTGTAGTTCAACTCACTTCCGCCCAGTTTCCCCAGTGCCAGCACGCAGAACCTGTCTTCTGATTCCTCCTTGGCCAGGGCTTTGTTCTCGTTCCGCAGATCCTCCCATATCTTTTCCACCGCCACCCGGACTGCTGCTTCTGCAACTGCTGAGAGCTCCTGCATCACCTGCCTCGTGGATACGCCAAGGCAAATATCCCTGGTGCCGATGCGGAGTATTTCGCGGCGCCTCAAGCGCCTCAATTTGTTCAGCCACTCGCTTTGACTGCCCGATGTACTCCCCGCCTTCCGCAATTCATCCGCAATATCATTGGCCCTCCTTGTTTTGTTGAGGACTTCCGGGATTGTGATCCACTCAAAAAATTCCGGGTTTCTCACCAGGGTATCAGAAAGAAATTGACTCCCCGAGAAGATTCCGAGAAGAATCTCCAGCCGCATGGGCTGAGACAGGAGCAGCCCGAAATGAAACTCCGGACTCGGAAGGACACGGGTGAACCGCTCCCAATTGTTCAGCGCCATATCGGGATCCGGCTGCCTCGAGAGGAAATCACGGGCAAGGACACACAGCCTGGCGAAAGTCTCCTGGCGGCTTCCCTTGCCTGCCAGGCTCAAAAGATTCCTGTAGGCCCTTTCCGGGTTTCTGAATCCCTTGCTTGAAATGATCCTGTTTCTAATCTTCTCTGAGAGGCCCGGAGAGAGAATCACATCCGCCATGGTTCCGGTTCCCGGGCCGGGCAAAGCCTTTCGTCCGAAATGACGTTCCATGAAGGCACGGATCGAAGCCGTGTGGGTTTCGAAGTCGATCTGAAGCTGTTGCGCCGGTTCGAGAGGGCTTCCCCGCCGGTATCCGATGCGCCGTGCCAGATGCCGGTACTCCTGGGAGGAAGATTCAGGAAGGAAGAGATCGCGTGCCGAGCCTCTCAGCATTCTCATTCCATTGATAAGTTTCCTGAGAAAATGGTAATCGGAGGTGAGCCTTTCGGCCTCCGCAGGCGAAAGGACACCTGCATCTCCCAGCGCGTAAAGCGCCTCGTGCAGCAACGGGGTCCGCAACGCCGGAACATCCTGCCCGTGCGTCACCTGAAGGATCTGGATTCCGTATTCGAGGTCTACCAGCGCGCCGGGACTGAACTTGGCGTTCAGCCTGCCGCCCGATGCCTTTTCCCTGTACTGCCTCTTCCGCAACTCCTGCAACTCGGACAGGTCAATACTCTGGGAGGCATAAATCATCTCGTCCCTGAGCCGTTCGAGCTGCGCGCCGAATTCTCTGTCACCCGCCACGGCCCTCATCCTGACAAGCGCAAGGCGTTCATAGGAATGGGAGGAGCCTCCCGAATCATAATATCGGCAGAAATTTTCCAGGCTGCACGCAAGCGGACCGGCGTTTCCATAAGGCCGAAGCCGGAGATCGATGCGGAATATACCGTCCCTCTTTGCCTCTATGAACCCGATTATCTCCCGAGCCAGCCTGTCAAAAAACACCGCATTATCAATAGACTCATCGCCATCGGTCTTCCCATTATCGCTATATACAAAGAGCAGTTCGATATCAGAGGCATAACCCAATGCTGCTCCCCCAAATTTCCCGAGCCCCAGTACCGAAAATTTCACCCCAAGTCCTGCTACTGACTTGGGGCTGCCGAATCTCTTTACCAGATCCTGGTAAATCAATTCTACTGAGGAACTCACGATTGTCTCAGCCAACCGGGTCAATTTTTTCGACAATGCCACGAAGCCCGATTCGGGGTCCAGGATATGGTCGAGATCGATAAGAAAGATCTCACGATCCTTGAACGCGTTCATGGCCTTTCGTCTTTCTTCCAGGGATTCGCTGCCCTTGAGGGCTTTGCTTAACCTGTCGGGAAGGCTTTCCGTGGGCCCGCTCATTTTTATGCCTTCCAGATGGGGCTTGAGCATGGGAAACAGGGATTCATACTGGAGACGAATGAAATCCTCCCAGAGGTAGTCGCTCGCACCAAGCAGTTGGGCAAGTCCCTGCAGGCGTTGGGGATCAGTCAGGAGATCCAGCCATTTGCCCTGCGCCGGCAATTTCATGATATCGTCGACCAGATATTCAAAGCGGGACAGCGCCTGGTAGGGGTCAGGGGCCTGAACCAGGAAATAGGTAAACTGCTTCGTCAACAGCACCGAAAGCCTGATCCGGTCAAGCACATTCTCATCCTCGATTTTGAGACCACGATAATCCGCGAGAAGGAGCTCATCCTCGATGCGGCCACGGATTGTACGAATCCTCACGTGTTCAATGGAAACCCTGTGCAGGGAAAGAGCATTGCTCAGGGAATAGAGAAAGGCAGGGGTGTCCTCCGAAACCACTTTTACCCGGGTAAGCACGTCGCTCCGATTATCGACGTCGATTTTAACCGGGTAAAGCACCGGTGGAGAATCCCGGTGAATCTGGGCGAGCCTGCGCACCACCATTTCATTAACCTGCTGCTTGGCCTTGCTGACAGATATCTCATCTCCTTTTTCAAGCAGGGAAACAGCGCTGATCAATCTCTTCCTGAATTCATCGACCCATTTCCCGAAGGGATAGCCTTCACTTACGACCCCGGAGAAGTGGTCGATGATCCGCCGCCGCCTGAATTGATCCTGTCCGGCAGTACGACGCGGGAGCCTTGTTCCAGGCGTCCTTCGGCTTTTTTTGGGGGCCGCCTGGCTGTAAGTATAGATATCCCCGGAGACAATCGAGAAGCCTATCGCCGCCAGGATTCCAGTGATGATCGAGAATACTGATGGATAATCAAATCCGAGAACCGTGCAATCTACGCTGCCGTCTTTCCTCCTCTCTACCAGCATTTCCAGGGGATTGCCGGAATCAAGCCGCCACAGGGCCCGGAGATGCCGGCAAATGTCCTGCTCCGAGAAACCGGCGAAATACCTTTCACCCAGCCGGGAAATATGATCTTTGATGAAGGGTTCGCCTACCTCCGGGCAGCTATTACTGAACGTCTTCGGATCGGGCTTCATGCAGCGTACCTTATCTTCAGGAGATTTCCCTTCTCTTTCATGGATCTTGACAAAACAGGGCCGGATAAAAAAGGGGGCCCCGCCACGAGCGGATGACCCCTTTTTATACATCAATTATGGTAAGAATGAAACCTCTCAGACCTGATCCGCCAGGTATCATCTCTCCGCCGAAACCGGATTTCGCAGGGCCCAAGCTGCGTTGCCTTTGCTCGCTCCTCTTTGCTGTTTGTTGTTCTAAATATCGTAATAGAGAGCAAATTCCCAAGGGTGGGGCCGCAGATCAATGGCTTGGACCTCGTTTGCCATCTTGTAGGATATCCACGTCTCTATGACATCGGAAGTAAAGACATCTCCTTTCAGGAGATAGTCATAATCCGCTTCCAGGGCCTCCAAAGCTTCCCGGAGAGAACCCGGCGTCTGGGGAACCTTCTCCAGTTCCTCGGGAGGCAGATCATAGATGTCCTTATCAAGCGGCTCTCCCGGATCGATCTTGTTCAGGATCCCATCAATGACCGCCATGAGCATGGCGGAAAAGGCAAGATACGGGTTACAGCTCGGATCGGGGCACCGGAATTCAAATCGCTTGGCCTTGGGCGAAGTTGAGTACAGGGGGATACGGATCGCGGCACTCCGGTTTCGGCTCGAATAGGCCAGATTGACCGGGGCCTCAAATCCGGGAACCAGTCTCTTGTAACTGTTCGTGGTGGGGCTGGTAAATGCGAGCAAAGAAGGCGCGTGCTTCAGAATTCCTCCGATGGCGTACATGGCGGTTTCAGACATCCCGGCGTATCCGTCTCCTGCAAAGAGGTTTTCGCCCCCTTGCCACAGCGACAAATGCACGTGCATGCCCGTCCCATTATCATTAAACAGCGGCTTCGGCATGAAGGTAACCGTCTTGTTGTGTTTTCGAGCCGTATTCTTGATAATATATTTGTATTTCAAGAGGTTGTCAGCCATCCGAATCAGCGGCTCGAATCGCATATCGATTTCAGCCTGCCCTCCGGTCGCCACTTCGTGATGCTGGGCCTCGATGAGGATCCCAACCTTCTCCAGGTTCAGGACCATCTCACTCCGGATGTCCTGCTGACTGTCAGTGGGAGGCACGGGGAAATATCCCTCTTTGTAGCGCGGTTTGTACCCGAGATTCGGGGACTCGATCCTTCCGCTGTTCCATCGGCCTTCCACCGAATCTATGTGATAGTACCCCTCGTGCTCATTCTGGTTAAAACGGATATCATCAAAGATAAAGAATTCCGCCTCCGGTCCAAAATATGCCACCTCCGCGATTCCCTGGCTTTTGAGAAATTTATCCGCCTTCCTGGCAATATTCCGGGGATCCCGGGTATAATCTTCACCGGTTACCGGATCACAGATGTTGCATATCATCACCAGTGTCTTTGTCTCAAAAAATGGATCGACAAATGCTGTTTCCGCCACAGGCTTCACCAGCATGTCCGATTCATTGATCGCCTGCCATCCCCGGATGCTCGAACCATCAAAACCGAGCCCTGCATCAAAGGTCGATTCCTCGATTTCTCTTGGGGGAACGGAAAAATGCTGCCAGAGCCCGGGGAAATCCATGAACCGGAGATCCACCATTTCAATTCCCTCGTTTCGGATAAAATCAAGGACATCCTTACTCGTCTTCAATTCAACCATATTGCTCCCCTCCTCTGAAATAATATGCAAGTGGATATCCGCGCAGGCGGCGCCGATTTACCTCCTAAACTCCCTGCCCCCACACATCCCTCGCCTGAAACATGAATAACCCGAGTACTCGGCCTATTGAGCAAGAGCTGTGCCATCGTGAATAGGAAACTCGGTCGTGCCCAATCCCTATTTATTGATGGGCACTAACTGTCTCTATTTCATTAGAAATCAATCATGACTCCCACGCATGATCATAATCTTCATCCTGAGACGCTTGGAACCGTTGAAAGAAATTCAACACTGAAAAAACAATTTTGTAAAGATATTTGTTTGGAACGTACAAAAACGTAGATACTGGGTCAAAAGCCCGAAGGTCATCCCGGTTAACCAGGGATGGCCGGAAGGAGAACTCCTTTCCGGGTGTGCTGCCGGCAAACAGTCGCATCTCTCCTCTGCGCCAGGGGTTGCGAGCCGCATTTAAGGTTGATTAGGATAATTAAATGCGTTATTATACGAGATTTTCACGCAACCGTCACAAAATTTGATCGCCGGATACAGAATTTATGGAATGGAAAGAGAGAACCTACTGCGGGGCGATAACCCGCTCCCGAAAAGGAGACACGGTCAAGCTCATGGGATGGGTGGATGCCATCCGGAACCACGGCAGCCTGCTTTTCATTCACCTCCGTGATGTGCAGGGCATCGTTCAGGTGGTGTTCGACCCCAGGATTTCACCCGAAGGATACCCGCTGTCCACAACCCTCCGGGAGGAGGATGTCGTCAGCATCGAAGGGACCGTATCCATCCGGGAAAGGGGGACCGAAAATCCTCATATCGGGACCGGAGATACGGAGGTCTACGCGACCTCCCTGAATATACTCTCCCGGGCAAGGACCCTCCCCTTCGGGATTTCCGAGAAGGCCATGGTGCTGGGAGAGGAAACAACCGCCTCCCCGCAAAAGGTGGAAGAGGATCTCCGTATCCAGTATCGGTATCTTGACCTCCGGCGCCCATCGATACAGGATATTTTCAAGAAGAGGTACGAGATCATCAAGTCAATCAGGGACTACCTGCACGAACTCCGATTCCTCGAAGTGGAAACGCCCATCCTGACCAGGAGCACTCCGGAAGGCGCCAGGGACTATCTGGTCCCGAGCAGGGTCCACCAGGGAAAATTTTACGCCCTGCCGCAATCACCGCAGATCTTCAAGCAACTCCTCATGATCGGGGGCATGGACCGTTATTTCCAGATTGCCCGCTGTTTCCGGGACGAGGACCTCCGCCCCAACCGGCAGCCCGAATTCACCCAGCTCGACATGGAGGCTTCTTTCATCGATGAAGAATTCATCTATGAGGTCCTGGAGGAATTGACCTGCAGATGCTTCTCCATCGGGGAGAAACTGCTTCCCCGCCCCTTTCCACGCATGACATACGATGAGGCAATGGACCGGTACGGATCGGACAGGCCTGACATGCGGTTTGACATGACCTTCGAGGACCTGACAGACGTGATGCGGGAGACGGAATATTCCATCTTCAAACAGGTTATTGCGCAGCAGGGAACGGTAAAGGGATTCTGCGTCAGAGGAAAAGCCCATCTGATGAGCAAGAACCTTCTGCAAAACGAATATGCCATGAAGATCGTTCCCTCTTTCGGCGCCCAGGGCATGAGTTGGATGAAACTGGCGGAGGGAAGTCTGCAATCCAATATCGTCCAGTTCTTCAGCGAGACTGAACAGCGGGGGATAGTGGATCGACTCCAGGCCCGGGAAGGGGATGTCATCCTCATGATCGCGGACACGTCCAAAGATCTGGTCAACAAGGTTCTCGGAAGACTTCGACTCCACGTGGCAGAGAGACTGGATCTGATCCCGGACGACCTCTACCGCCCTCTCTGGGTGACGGAGTTCCCTCTGTTTGAATTAAAAGAGGATCAGTTAGGCTCGGAGCACCATCCTTTTACCATGCCGGACAGGGAAGATTTCAGCCCCGAGGACATGGACGCCCTCCTGGCACTGAAATCCAGGGCCTATGATCTCGTGATAAACGGAGAAGAACTGGGCGGAGGAAGTATTAGAATTCACCGCACAGATCTCCAGAAAAAGATTTTCCAGGCCCTGCGGCTTTCACGCGCGGAAACCGATGCAAAATTCGGATTCTTTCTGCGCGCCCTCGAGTACGGCACACCGCCCCATGGGGGTTTTGCCCTGGGACTTGACAGGGCCGTTGCCATGATCCTCGATACCTCTTCCATCAGGGAGGTGATCGCGTTTCCCAAAAGCCGTCGGGCATACTGTCCCCTTACCCATGCCCCCGCTCCGGTCGAAGAGGCACAGCTCAAGGAACTGGGTCTTCACGCCACGGGCGTGCAGCAAGCCGGCGCTGAAGGATCTGCCGACATTCCGGGAGAGGAAGGACCCGGAGAAGCTGCGAGGATTCACCATGAGGTGACGCCGGACGACGTCAGGCACGTGGCAAAGCTTGCCCGGCTGACAGTCTCAGAGGAGGATGTTGGAGAATACGCGAAAGACCTGAATGCAATCCTGGACTACGTGGAAAAACTGGCCGAACTGGATACCGAAAACGTCCCCCCGACCAGCCATGTCCTGAGGATACGGAACGTGTGGCGGGACGACCAGCCGGAAAAGCCATCAACTGCCCACATGATACTGGACAACGCGCCAAAGAGAGAAAAAGACTTTTTTCACGTGCCGAAGATTCTGGAAGGTTGAAAAATGGAGTTGTGTGACTGGAGCGCATACGACCTTGGCCGCCTCTTACGGAAACGGGAGATGAGCGCGAGGGAAATAGTCGAATCGGTACTCGAGCGGATAGAGGAAAGGGAAACCCTCATTCACGCCTACATCACCGTGACCCGGGATATGGCCCTTGAGCAGGCGGACCGCGCGGACAGGCTGCTCGCGGGTGGGGGCGACATTCCGCCGCTCACAGGCATTCCCATCGCCATTAAGGACCTTCTCTGCACCAAAGGGATCAAGACCACCTGTGCATCGAAAATACTTGCCGATTACGTGCCCCCCTACAATGCCACCGTGGTGGATCGCCTCTTCCGGGATGGCGCGATCCTCATCGGAAAGACAAACATGGATGAATTCGCCATGGGTTCTTCCACGGAAAACAGCGCCCGGGGATCCACGCGAAACCCGGTGGACCCCGAAAGGGTCCCGGGCGGGTCCAGCGGGGGGTCGGCGGCAGCGGTGGCCGCGGGAGAAACCATAGCGGCCATAGGTTCGGACACCGGGGGATCCATACGCCAACCCGCTTCCTTCTGCGGTATCGTGGGGATGAAACCCACGTATGGAAGGGTTTCCCGGTACGGGCTGATCGCCTATGCCTCATCCCTGGACCAGGTAGGTCCCCTCTGCCGCAGTGTGGAAGACTGTGCCCTGCTCCTCAATTCCATCTCCGGTCACGACAGGAAGGATTCCACCTCCGTCGACATGCCCAGGCCCGATTTCCTGCAGGCACTCGACAAGGACCTCACGGGAGTCCGGATCGGCCTGCCCGGTGAGTATTTTGTGGAAGGGATGGACAGCGCCGTGAAAGAAAAGGTCATGGAAGCCGTCTCTTTCCTGGAAAGGAACGGCGCCCTTGTCCGGGAAGTCTCTCTCCCACACACTCCTTATGCAGTCAGTACCTATTACCTGATCGCAACCGCAGAGGCCAGCAGCAACCTGGCGCGATACGATGGGGTAAAATACGGGACACGGCCTCACGACGATTTCGAAGACATTATTGCCATGTACCACGAGGCGCGGAGCGAAGGCTTCGGTCGTGAGGTGCAGCGAAGAATTATGCTTGGCACCTATGTCCTCTCGGCCGGATACTACGATGCCTATTACGTGAAAGCACAGAAGAGCAGGACCCTGATCCGGGAGGATTTCTCCAGGGCCTTTGAAGACGTGGACTGTCTTGTCACCCCTGTATCGCCATGTCTCCCTTTCAAGCTCGGCGAAAAAGTGGCAGAACCGCTCCAGATGTACCTTGTTGATATCTATACCGTGTCCGCCAACCTCGCCGGGGTGCCGGCCATGAGCATAAACTGCGGAACAGTGGATTCCCTGCCCGTGGGGCTCCAGATCATCGGCAAGCCGTTTGACGAAGAAACGCTTATCCGGGTTGCGCATGCCTATCAACGGCTGTCAGAGGGGAGCACGGTGGAGTGATTATGGATTTCGAAACCATCATCTGTTTTGAAGTGCATGCCGAACTCGGCACCAGGACAAAGCTCTTCTGCGACTGTCCCATTGATTATGACGCGCTGCCGAACCACCAGATCTGTCCCGTCTGCACAGGGCAGCCCGGGGCACTTCCGGTTCTGAACAAGCGGGCCGTTGAATATTGCGTCCGGGCCGGACTGGCCCTCAATTGCGCCATCAATCCCCACGCCCGTTTTGCCCGGAAGAACTATTTCTACCCTGATCTTCCCAAGGGCTACCAGATTTCCCAGTATGAGGAACCCTTGTGCGAGGACGGCTATCTCGTAATCCCGGGAGATGACGCTCATCCGTACCCGGTGGGCATCAAACGCATCCATCTGGAAGAAGATGCCGGGAAGCTGGTCCACGCGTCCAAGTCGTTTGAATCCGCCGATTACAGCCTTGTGGACTTCAACAGGTCCGGGATCCCCCTCATCGAGATCGTGTCCGATCATACCCGTAATCCCGTTCGATCCCTCCAGGAAGCCAGAACCTATCTCGAGAAGATGCGCCAGATTCTCAGGTATATCGGGGTCAGCGATTGTATCATGGAAAAAGGGCAGTTCAGATGTGATGTGAACATCTCGCTTCGCCCCAGGGGAGGCCATGACTTCGGCAACCGCACGGAAATCAAAAACATGTCTTCTTTCAAGTTTGTTCTCGAGGCCCTGGAATACGAGATCAGAAGGCAGGCCGAAATCCTGGAATCAGGCGGGAGAATATCGCAGGAAACCCGCCTTTTCGACGAGACAAAAAGGGCGACCATCTCCATGCGCGGGAAGGAAGACGCACCCGATTACCGCTACTTTCCTGAACCCGACCTCGTTGAACTGGACATTGACAGCGTTTTCATAGAAGCAATACGGCAGGACATGCCGGAATTGCCGGATCAACGGGTGAAAAGATTCATCAGCGCGTACGGGATTTCACAGAATGAAGCCTCTCTCCTGACAAGAGACCGTCAAACAGCCGAGTACTTCGAGAAATGCGTTCCTCATTGCAGGTCGTGCAGAAAACTGAGCACTTGGATAGCCAAGGACCTCTTCCGGCTGCTTAAGGAAAAGTCCCTTCCCATCGACGAGTGCATTATTTCTCCCCGTGATTTCGGCCGGTTGATGGACCTCATCGACAGAGGAGAGATTACCGACGGCATAGCTCGGGTTGTCCTGGAGGAAATGTTCGAGACCGGGAATCCCCCCGAGCTTATCATCAAGGAAAAGAAGCTGCAGCCCCTGCAGGAAGCGGACGTCATCGGATCCCTGGTTGACCAGGTGATGACCGGAAATCCGGAGACAGTCGCCAGGGTACGGGAAGGAAACCACGAGCCCGTCAACTTTCTGATCGGCCAGATCATGAGGAAGACACAAGGCAGGGCTGACCCTAAGAAGGTTCGGGAAATCCTTCAGGACAAACTCGGGATCTCGTAAGTATTTCCCGTTCTCCGTAAGCAGGCGGCAATTGCCCGGCAGGCCGTTTCGGTCCCTCCCTTCCTCCTTTTTATGTACACTCCGGCACGCCGGATAATTGCGTCCCTTTCCCCCGGGCTTTCAATATCCTTTACCAGGACGTCAACCAGTTCCCTCCAGTCGTTGACCTCACGGACCAGTCCGGTTTTCAGAATCTCACGGCCTACCCACGAAAAATTATTCCAATAGGGTCCGATGCAGGGCCTCACTCCCTGCGCGATTGCCTCCAGGAAATTCTGTCCTCCGCACGGTCTCAGGGTCCCTCCCACAAACGCGGCATGCGCCACGGCATAGGCAGAGGAGAGTTCGCCGAACGTATCCCAGAGCAGGACGGTGCCGGGGGAGACCGGATTCTCAACGCGGGATCTCAATGCCCAGTTCAATCCGGCGTCCGAAAAACGTCCTTTCCACGGCTCGATTCGGCTCGAATGGCGGGGGAAAAGCGCTGCAATCGTCCCTGGAACCTTGGAGAAAACACCCTCCACCGTATGCATGACATCCTTTTCTTCTTCCCTGCGCACAGAACCCAGGACAAGAAAAGGAACACGTTCAGGGATGATCTTCCTGAGATAATCAGAAGCGGCAGGGTCCATGCTGTCAAAGTTCATCCGGTCGAATTTGATGTTGTGCATCAACCTGACACGATTCTCTCCGAAGAGCGAGGAAAACCGCTGTCCATCCGCCGGTGATATTGCGTAAATTCTCTCCGGCCCCAGCCGGTGCAGGAAACCCCTGAAGCGGGAATACGCCTTGAAACTCCTTTGGGACAAACGCCCGTTTAAAACCAGCAAGGGGACCTTTCGCCTCTTGCAAGCAGCCATCAGCCCGGGCCAGAATTCCGTCTCGAGAAGGACCATAAGCGCCGGTCGCCAGATTTTCAGCGCCGCTTGCATCAAAGAAGGGGCATCAAACGGAAAGTACGCCGTCTCCACTAATGCCTTCTTCATCCCCCCGAGTTGATCGAGACCCTCCTCCAGGATATGGGCCCCTTGCGAGGTATTCGTGGTGATCAACACTCTCGGCATATCGTCAGGGCCGAAGCCTGAAACGATCTCCAGGGCCAGAAACGCCTCTCCCACCGAGGCGGCCTGGATCCACACGTCTACGTGATTTCTGGGGCCGCGCTTCAGGAGTCTTTCTTCATAGCCCTCTCGAAGCCGTGGAGACACGCGCAGAAGAGGAGTCACAGCCCTCCACGTCACGCCGTAAAGCCATAGGAAGAGAGGTATCACGTCCACAGATCTCATGTGTTGTCCTTTTTCGATAGCCCGCCCCCATTTATTAGCAGTCACTTATTTTCATTGTGAAACCTCGCTGATTCGGGTAAACATGTATGGAGGAGCGGTGAAACGGGAGCGGCTTCACCGGCCCGATGCTGCGGTACATCCCGAATGAGGAGGCTCCATGTGAGTAAAACTCCCAAAGGGTGTGACGCACACCTACAGTATACAGGAAGGCTCCTTACGTCAACAGCAAGGAACGCCCTGATCCACCAGCAAGGCATCATTCCCGCCGTTGGCGGGATTGCCTTCGCTCGTTCCTCGCTGCGACGTATTGTTTATACGTTTCAGTCGTCCCTCCTCGGCGCTCCCACCGGGAACGGGATCTTCGACTTGCATCTGACGCCTTGCTGGTGACCAGGAATTTCGCCAATTCACCCGGTGAAACTCATGTTGCGGAACTCTGAGCTGAAAAATTCTGAAGCCGGTCATACCCGGGCCGGAATAAAGGTGACCCTGGCGGGTTCCGTTGTCAACCTGCTCCTGGTCTTTCTGAAATTCGCCGCAGGGTATTTCGGTCACAGCCAGGCCTTGATCGCGGACGCGGTCCACTCCATATCAGACCTTTTCACTGACGTGGCTGTCCTTTTCGGGTTGCAGATGCGGGAGAAAGAACCTGATCGCAGCCATCATTACGGTCACGCACGATTCGAAACGCTCATGTCCGCGGCTGTCGGATTTACCCTTGCAGCTGCAGGCGTGTATATCGGGATCGAGGCAGGGCGGGATATTTACTTTCACCGCCAATATCATCCCACCTGGATCACCGTAGTCGCGGCTCTTATCTCCATCATCTCCAAAGAGATCCTGTACCGCTTCACCATCACCATCGGCAGGCGGCTGAAAAGTTCGGCCATTGCAGCCAACGCCTGGCACCACCGCTCGGATGCCATGTCATCCGTCGCGGTCCTGCTGGGGGTCGTCGGCGCCCAGATCCGCGAAGATTGGCATGTCCTGGACGCTTTCGCCGCCCTCGTTGTTTCCTTCCTCGTCCTGGGCGTCGCTTTCCGCATCTGCTGGGACGCACTAAAAGAACTTACTGACACGGCGCCGCGTCCTGAGGTGCAGAAAAAGATTGTTGATTGCGTTTGGGGCGTTGATGGTGTCTTGAACGTTCATGATCTTCGTGTCAGGTCCTCAGGAGGCCTCCTTCAGATGGAAGTTCACGTGGTTGTGGATGAGGACCTCACCGTCGCGCAAGGGCACAGCATTGCCAAAACGGTTGAAAGCTGCGTGAAAGATGAAGTCGAAAATGTCGGAAATGTACTTATCCACGTGGACCCCGGCAACCAGGGCAACCCATGATTCTTCGGAGAAAATGCTATGTCGCCTTCCAGTAACTCGGAATGGAAAAAGGATGTCGTGGATGTGGATGAGGTCCTTTCAAAGATCAGGCCGGGGATGAGCATTTTCTTGAGCACCGGTGTGGCCGAACCGAGAACACTGGTCAAGGGATTGCTGTCCTCGAAAAGCACAAACGTGCAGGACCTGGAACTTGTTCAGCTCGTCAGCCTGGGGCAGGCCATTTCCTCCGGAGAACGGTACAGCGGCAGGTTTCGCCTGAAGACCTTCTTTTCCGGATGGATAGCCAGCGACGCCATTACAGAGGGCCGGGTCGACCTCATTCCCAGCAGGTTTTCAAAGATCCCCCGCCTCATAGAATCAGGAACAATACGAATCGATGCCGCCTTTGTCCAGATCAGTCCTCCCGACAGTGCCGGATACGCGAGCCTGGGCGCGGCGGTGGATGTCGCCAGGCAGGCCATGGAACAGGCCACTCTCGTTGTGGGGGAAATAAATGAAGAAGCTCCCCGCACTTTGGGCGACACCTTCGTGCACATAAATGATTTTGACTTCCTCATCGACGCAAAGGAACCCCTCATCTATTTCTCCCGGTGGCCGGTGGATGCCGTTTATGACAAGCTGGGGGCCAACGTGGCATCGCTCATCCAGGACGGATGTTGCATCTCCTTTTCCATCGGACCTCTTTTCGAGTCCATGGCCCGGCACCTGGTCCATAAGCGCCACCTCGGGATTCACTCCCAGTTCTTCACCGATGCATTGATGGATCTGGTCAAGAGCGGGGCGGTAACCAACCGGAAGAAGGGGATTTTCAAGGGAAAATGTCTTGCAGCATACGCACTCGGCACCCCGAAACTCATGCGCTGGCTCCACTGGAATCCCCTGGTGGAGTTCCAGGGCATCGATGTTGTGGCCGACCCCAAGCGCATCGGGAGTAATGACCGGTTCATTTTTATACTGCCTGCCAGGAAGATAGACCTGACCGGAGGCATTGCGCTCCAAACCGGAAGAGGAAATGTGAGCGCCGGCCCCGGCGAGGCGCAGGAATTCCTGACAGGCGCCTCATTTTCTCCAGGCGGCCGGACTGTTCTTGCCCTGCCCAGTCGAAATCTGAAAAAGGAATCAAATATCGTACTCTCTATTGAAGAACTCCCCAATCAACTGTCCGGCAGGGAATCCCTCGATCTGGTCGTGACGGAATATGGCGTCGCCTCCCTCACCGGAAAAACGATCCGTGAACGGGCGCTTGCACTGATAGATATCGCCCATCCGGATGATCGGGAAGGGCTTGTAGCGGCGGCCAAGGAAAATCATCTTCTCTTTCCCGACCAGGCATACCTGCCGGAATCCGGCCATTTCTATCCGGACGAACTGGTGTTTACTCAGACGTTCGAGGGTGGGTTGATCGTGCGATTCAGGCCCATACGGCCTTCGGATGTGGACGACATGCGGCGCCTGTTCTACCGTTTTTCCGATGAGGCCGTCTACTACCGCTATTTCTCTCCCATCAAGACAATGCCGCACGCAAGGATGCAGGAATATGTGAACGTGGATTACCGGAACGCCATGTCCATCGTCGGACTCGTGGGCGAACCCGGAGAAGAGCGTATTATTGCGGAGGCCAGGTATGTCCTTTTTCCCGGGAGCCCTTTCGCTGACCTGGCTTTCGTGGTTGATGAAGCATACCAGGGCAGAGGGATCGCGACATTTCTCTTCATGACGTTGATCCGGATCGCGAACGACCGTGGAGTACAAGGGCTGAAGGCAGACGTCCTTGCAACCAATAGATCAATGCTGAAGGTCCTGGAAAAGGCCCCTTATCCTGTGCAGGCTGTCCTGGACAGCGGCGAGTATGAATTGAAGATACCGCTTTCTGAAAAGCTTGTTTCCGGGTGAGATCCAGCTATGTGTCTTCTACTCCTGGCCTTGGAACAACATCCCGCATACAGACTAATCCTGGCCGCCAACAGAGACGAGTTCTATAACCGGCCGACAGCCCCTCTGGGGTTCTGGAAAAATAACCCTGATCTCCTGGCAGGACGGGACCTGAAAGCGGGCGGCACCTGGCTCGGAATCACCAGAACCGGGAGGCTGGCCGCCATTACCAATTACCGGGACCCTGCGCATGCCGTGGAACACGCCTCCTCGCGCGGTAAACTGGTGCTTGATTTTCTCGAGAAGGAGGTGCCGGCAACGGAGTACCTCGTAAGAATCGTCAGCGTAGAACACCGATACAATGGATTCAATCTCGTGGTCGGATCCGCCAGCGAACTCTTCTGGCACTCGAACAGGAGTGATGGAATGAAGCGGCTTACAAAGGGCATTTACGGGCTGAGCAATCATCTCCTTGACACACCCTGGCCCAAGCTGGAAAGGGCAAAACGAGGGTTCAGAGAGGTGATCGGGTCAGGGGAAAAAATTCTCCCGGAGGCGTTCTTCAGAGTCCTCAGTGACCGGACTCTCCCGCCCGACGATGATTTGCCGGATACAGGGGTGGGTCTGGAGTGGGAACGGATTCTCAGTCCTGTCTTTATTTCGAGCCCGGCGTACGGGACCAGATCTTCAAGCGTCATCCTCGTGGATCACGAGAATCAGGTACTGTTCACGGAACGCACGTATCGTGACCGTCCTGATCGATTTCAGGATACCGCGTTCGGGTTTCGGGTGCCGTCCTTTTCCTGACTTTATCCGCCTTATTCTTCAAAGCAGACCTCTATGGTGAACTTGCCGCTATCGGTGGTGAATGGAATGGCTATCACAGCGCCATTGGTCATGTGAGAGAGCGTGTGATCTTTTCCCATAACGACCGTGGGAATGGCTGCTTTCAGAGACTTGCCGCGTTCTTCCAGCTTTTGCCTGGCATGTCCCGAAATCATATTGGATATTTCTCCCACGGCATCGCCGATCTCATCGTTGAGTTCCTCCATCTCCTCCCCAAACATTCTTGAGACTACATCAAGGATGCATTCTCCCGTGAAAGTGACCGATACGGTTCCCTTTGCCTCCCCGGTCAATCCGATCACACCGCTCACATCACCTTTTGCCACCCGATCTTTTTTCACATACGGTTTCCCGGCCCGGGCCTCGGTTGAGGCCATTGTTTTCAGCACATGCAAGGCCCCTTCTATAAAGGGATTGATGATTTTCACATCCATGTAAACCTCCCGCAGTTCAGTCTCCGCAGTTAGTGCCCATCCACAAATAGATTCCGGGCTCTGGTCAATTTCCAGGCCAGCCGGCAATGAACCACACCCCGGCAGCCATATGTAACTTTTTTAAACGTCATATATCCTCACGTTATGCAACGGTTATGCCATTCGAGGAACCCCATGTGCACTGAAATAGCCGCGAAACGTCGATGTGACCGGCAGAACGGTACAAATCAAGCCGGGCTCTTGACACATCCGGTCCGAAATCTTGACGAATCTCGAGGGATCGCCATATTCTCAGAGCAGATTTCCTGAGAAGAAAAGAAGACCCGTTAACAGAATTGTTATGGCGAGAGCAGCATAATCAGTCCCGGTCATTCGAAGATCCTTCATATAAGTGCGGGGACCGCTTGCGTAAGCCCGCGCTTCCATGGCTACAGCCAGGTTCTCCGCCTTTCTCACAAAAGAAAAGACGAGCGGAATCAAAAGGCCTGATGCCGCCTTGACCCGCTTCCAGGGGCCCCCGGTCTTGAATTCAGCGCCGCGGGCCGCCTGGGCCTCTCTTACATTTTCGATCTCATCGAGAAAGACAGGAAAGAAACGCAAGGCAATGGAAGCCATAGTAGCAATATCATGACAGGGAATGCCGATTTTTTTGAGCGGGTTGAGAAGCCGGTCAATGGCCATTACCAGTTCCGAAGGGGAAGTTGTAGCGGTAAGGACGGCCGCGCTCCATATGAGAAGGGAGAACTGCCACACGACCGTCATGCCCTCGGCAAGCCCTTCCTCTGTTACGGAAACACCCCACCAGGAAAGCGGCCCTATGGTTTTACCTCGGGTAAAGAACAAATGGAGCACGAAGAAGAGCAGCAAAAAGAACCGCACCGGTCTGAGAGAACCGGTTAAGAAACGGAAAGAAAACCCGGCGACCGCAACCAGGACCATGAGAAAGAGGGTCAGCACTATGCAGGCGGCAACAGGCCCGCGGAGAATGAGGACGCTCAACATCACGGTAGATACGATCTTGACCCGCGGGTCCAGCCGGTGAATAACGGAATCGCCGGGAATGTATTGTCCTGTCACGCCCATCTTACCTGTCTCTTTGCCCGCGCTTTTCAATGGCCGCATACAGGTGTTCACAGGCATCGTCCAGGGTCAAGGCTTCGGGTGTGACGTGGGCTCCCATGCGCCGAAGTTGCCACAGCAGTTCCGTGACCCTGGGGGCGTCGAGCCCAAGCTCCTTCAGCCACTCGACTCTCGGCAATATCTCGCCGGGATTGCTCCGGCCGACGATGGTTCCCTCACTCATGACCAGCACCTCGTCCGCGTGGACGATTTCGTCCATCTGGTGCGTCACGTGAATCACGGTGATCTCTTCCCGGTGTAATTTCTTCAGGACCTCCAGGACCCGTTTCCGTGCCGTCGGGTCCAGGTTAGCGGTGGGCTCATCAAACGCGATGTACCTGGGCTTCATCGCAAGCACTCCTGCAATGGCCACAAGCTGTTTTTCCCCGCTTGAAAGGGTATGGGGAGCTCTCTTGGCATGCCTTTCCATGCCCACGGTCTCCAGGGCCGTCTCCACGCGCCTTTTTATCTCTGCAGACGGGAGGTTGAGATTGCCGGGCCCGAAAGAAACGTCTTCTTCCACGGTTGTTCCCACAATCTGGGTGTCCGGGTTCTGGAATACAAGGCCCACCAGTTGCCGGATCTTCTTGAGCGCTCCGGGGTCACGAGTGTTCAGGCCGTCCACCAGCACTTCTCCGCTGTCAGGGATCAGCAGCCCGTCAAGGTGGCGGAGGAGGCTGGTCTTGCCGCACGCGTTCGGCCCGATAAGAGCCACGTAACCGCCTTCCGGGATGTCCAGGCTGACAGCCTTGAGGATCGGGCTCTGTCCCCTCTCGTAGGAAAAGGAAATATCTCTTGCCTTAATCATTATCCTTCCTGATGACCCCCAAGTATCCCGTCAGGCGCCCGGCAAGCAGAGCCGCTGCCACGATCTTTATCCCGTCGCCGATCAGGAATGGGAGCATGCCCACGGAAACCGCCTTCACCAAATCCAGTTTTGCCACGAATGAGAGCTGCAGAACCCCGAGAAGATAGACAGGGATGGTTCCAACGATCATGCTCACCAACACAGTGGGGAAAGACGGTGCGTTCAGCACCTCGTTCCATTTTCCCACGATGTACGCCGCCGGCAGGAACCCGATGAGATATCCGCCTGTGGGACCGAACAAGACGCCGAAACCGGCCTTGCCACCTGCGAACACCGGCAGCCCGATGATCCCCAGGAGGACATACACCACCTGGCTCAACAGGGCCAGGCGGCCTCCAAGGAGCGCACCTGCCAGGTACAGGAACAGGGTCTGCAAAGTGATGGGCACGGGCGGTATGGGCACTATGATGTATGCGCCTGCCGCTGTCCCGGCCCCGAAAAGGGCTGCATACACCAGCCCCCGCAGGGAAGAAGCGTTTTCGCTCTTCGTCCCGCGGTCAATGGACTTGAATGTCACCTGAATAAATCCTTTCCAGTTCCCCGTTTTCACTCTTGATAAGCAGGGCCCCGTCGCGGTCCAGTTCCATGACCCGTCCCCTGCAGGTCCTGTCTATCATACGCACCGTCACTTCTTTCCCGAGCAGCATCGCCAGTTCCCTCCACCGCTTTCCGATTGATTCAAACCCCGAGCGAAGGAACAGGGAATAGGAGCGCTCGAATTGCCGCAGGAATTCCTGCATGAGCGTCACCCGATCAAAGGTCCTTCCGGTTTCCAGGTATACCGAGGTAGCAATTTCTCGCAGGTCATCCGGAAACTTCCGGTTGTTCACATTGATTCCCACTCCCACCACTACGAAGTCGATCGCGTCCATTTCCGTGCTGGTTTCGGTGAGGATTCCGCAGATCTTCCTGCCATTGACCAGGATGTCGTTTGGCCACTTGATTGCGGGCTTCACGGGAGTGATCGCCAGGAGGGTTTCTGCCACGGATACCCCGGTTGCCAGCGTGATCTTGGGGGCCTCGGCGGGCGGCAGTTTGGGCCTGAGGATCAGCGACGCGTAAATCCCCTCCTGAAACGGGGAGTGCCAGTTTCTTCGTAACCTGCCCCTCCCCTTGGTCTGTTGCTCGGCCACGACCAGGGTCCCTTCCGGCGCTCCTTCGACGGCCAGTTCTTTGGCCTTCCTGTTGGTGGAGTCCAGTTCGGAAAAATAGGCGATCTCCTTGCGGCCGAAGACTTCAGTATCGATCCCATCGCGTATTTCAGCGGGCAGGAGCATTTCCGGGGCCCTCGAAAAAATATACCCTCTTTTCGGAGATGACCGGATTACATATCCTGCATCGCGCAGTTTGGAGACTTGCTTCCAGACCGCCGCACGGGACACCCCAAGTCTCTTGCTCAATGCCTCTCCTGAAATCCAGTCTCCTTGATGCTCCTTGAGATACGCGAGCAACTCATGCTTTGTGCCCATGAAAACCTCCCCTGAGAAGCACCTCTCATAGCACCGCCCCGTTTTATTGTCAACCTAGTATATTTTTGAGGTTTACAATAGCAGGCCCTTTCTGGAGAGCTATTTTGAACTCCATGCGCTCTATACATGCCCTTTTCGCTTGACTGCCCGACAAAAGCTCCCTATGCTCCCTCTTTCTAGATTGTGAACTTGATAGAGCCCGACGCGCATTTGTGGACGGGTACTCTTGAGCGTCATCATTTGAGGAGGACATATGGGAATCTTGAGCAAGTTACTCGGTGCACGGCAGCCCAGGGAAATTCCCAGACTTGGGAGAAATGATCTCTGCTGGTGTGGAAGCGGAAAGAAATACAAGAGATGCCACATGGATACGGACACGGCCAAGCGCTCCCGTATCCTTGACGGAAGGTGCACAACCCGGTCCTGAGGCCGGTAGGTAACGCCGCCGGCGCCGGCGGCACTGATTCTTTACGATGTGTCTCTTCCACTTTTGGCGTGAACTTCGCCGTCAACACAACAGGCGAGAATTGTTCAGTTAGGGCCCATCCATAAACAGATTTTGGGCACTAGTGAGTTTCCAATCCAGAAGGGTGCGCACTCATTGATAGAGGTGGCATTTGACCAGGTGAGCACCTGAAGATGATAGCCATCGCGGTTCGGGCTCTTGAATTTTGCAAATTTTCATTACCTGCGGGCATCTTGTATGAAAACGACATCCTTCGGGGGGATTTTCCGGACTGGGGATATCCCCCTCCAGCACGATTCGATGGGCGCCCCGCCTTTTAGGATCTACCCTGGGGATAGCAGAAAGTAGTGCCTGAGTATAGGGATGTTTGGGTTTCGAAAACAAAGCATCAGTTTGAGCCTTCTCCACAATCTCACCCAGATACATCACAGCAATCGTATCGCAGACGTGTTCCACAACCGCAAGATCGTGAGAAATGAAAATGTAAGATAGGCCCAACTGTTCGCGCAAGTCCACCAGCAGGTTGAGCACCTGCGACTGAATCGAAACATCCAGTGCGGAGACAGGCTCATCGGCAATGACAAGTTTCGGTTGAAGAGCAATAGCCCTTGCAATGCCGATGCGCTGGCGTTGCCCACCTGAGAATTCGTGCGGATAGCGGGATGCCGCTTCAGGTTCCAGTCCCACTGTTCGCAACAGTTCCAACACCATTTCCTTCCGCCTGCCCCGATCTCCGACCCGGTGAACCACTAATGGCTCGGCAATGATGTTCCCTATTTTCTGGCGGGAATCAAGGGAGGCGTAAGAGTCTTGGAATATAAGCTGCATCTGCCTGCGTCTGGCCCGAAGTTCACGCGCGTTCAGCCTGTTCAGATCTTCTCCATCGAGCAGAATTCGTCCTGAACTCGGTTCCAGTAGACGCAGAAGCACTCGGGCCAATGTGGATTTTCCACAGCCGGACTCTCCCACGACGCCCAGAGATTTTCCCCGCTCCAGGGAAAAGCTGACGCCGTCAACAGCATGCACAAATCCATGTCCACCCTTCGATGGGAAATACTTGGTAAGATTTTCTGCCACCAGCAAATCAGTCTTCATACGGATTCCAACAGGCTAAGTGTTGAATTTCTCTCAAGGGCTGAAGCGTGGCGGCCTCAAGGAAACAAACATCCAGTGCACGCTCACAGCGGTCTGCAAAATAGCACCCCGCAGGCCGCTGATCAATCGCAGGCACCATCCCTGCTATAGTCGGAAGGTGATGCGTCTTATTGCCGATCTTTGGTATCGAAGCAAGTAGGCCGCGGGTATACGGATGCCGCGGATGGCTGAAAAGTTCTTCCACATGGGCCTTTTCCATGATCTTGCCCGCATACATCACAACAACTTGTTCACAAAATTCCGCAACCACGCCAAGATCATGGGTAATCAAGAGAATAGACATGCCGAACTCCTGCTGGAGCTGGGCGAGCAGCTCCAAGATCTGAGCCTGAATGGTCACATCCAGGGCAGTAGTCGGCTCATCTGCAATGAGCAGGTCCGGATCGCAGGCAAGGGCCATGGCGATCATGACCCGCTGTCTCAGACCGCCCGAGAGTTGATGGGGATATTGATCAATCCTTGCCCTTGGTGACCCGATACCCACCAGATCAAGCAGTTCCACGCTGCGCCGGCGGGCTTGGCTGTTGTTGAGACCCCGATGCAGACGAAGAACCTCCGCGATCTGAAACCCTATTGAAAAGGTCGGATTGAGGCTGGTCATAGGCTCCTGAAAGATCATCCCGATTCGGTTCCCCCGAATTTTGCGCATATCCTTATCGGTCAGCGAGAGCACGTTGACCCCGTCAAACAGGATATCGCCCGAGTCCACTCTGCTCGGAGGACAAGGGAGCAGCCTCATAACAGACATGGCAGTGACACTCTTGCCGCAGCCGGATTCTCCTACAAGGCCCAGAGTCTTCCCTCTATCAAGGGCAAAAGAGATATTTTCGATCACTTTTGCCGGACCTTTTTCCGTGGCAAAACTGACTGTGAGATCGTTGATTTTCAGGAGCTCATTTTCTTTCGGCACTCTAACAACTCCCAGATGAAAACTTTTTCAGCTGAAAACAACCCGTGGGAAATAACAGGACACAATCCAGTCAGGGGCATCCACGATTTCGTTTATTCTCAAATCCGCGCACACACTGCAAAGCATGTACGCCTCCACCGGAGTTAGACCTCGACTGCTGGAAATGAAGTCTACCATATCGCCCACCGCCATTTTAGCAGATTCAAGGAGATCTGGTCCGATTCCTGTGGTCACTTCATAGCCGTCCGCATCCAGATGCCGCGTAACCGGTCCCGGGGTGCTTATCCGGGGAAAATTCAGTTGCATATTCTTGACAACTTCCAGCTTCACCGTCACGTTCATGGGGCTTTCAATTGCTGTGCCGCAGACCTCACCGTCCCCTTGCGCGGCATGTCCGTCGCCTACTGAAAACAGGGCTCCCGGGACTTCAACAGGCAAATAAAGCACCGATCCCACACTGACGTCACGGGTATCCATATTTCCTCCAACCCGGCGGGGATTTACCACACTGTGTTCGCCTTCAGCGCCTGGAGCGACACCTATGGTTCCGGGAAAAGGTTTCAGCGGTACCCTTGCTCCCTTCAGATACCGGGCCGACGCGAGCGATTTCGGGTCACATTCCCAAATGTAGAGTGCAGGGTCCTCGAATCGGTCCGCCAATAGGCCGAACCCGGGAATAACCGCGGTCCACCCCCACTCAGAGAGTAAAATGGAGATGATCGAAATCTTCAAGACATCTCCCGGTTCTGCGTCCTTTACATACACCGGGCCTGTAACCGGGTTGACCCGGGAAAAATCAAGCTTCGCAACATCATCGAGATTGGAAGAAGGAGTTATCTGCCCTCCGGAAGCGTCTACGGTCTCAAATTCTATGACATTTCCGGATGCTACTGTCATAACCGGTTTGATCGTGTTATCCCAGCCATAGTGAATTTGACCTGCTGATACGAGGTAATCGGGTTTTACTGGCATTGTCACAACCTTTCTTTCTAACATTCTGTAAGTTCAATGAACTTTGTCCCTTGAAATCCCTCCTGCAATCAAGACAGGATGAGGGACGAATCAGAGTCCCATGCGCTTCTCCCTCATCCTGTCAATTCTTTATCGTTCTTTATTGAGCGTCTTTGGCATAGACATATTCATAGTTGACCGGAATATGTACTGGGTCGACAAAAATAGAATCCGGGCCGCCCAGGCGCTTCGCCCTCATCGTAAAACGCTGCTCATTAAAAATGGGCACCCAAGGCGCGTCCTTCATGATGTCGATAAATATGGAGCGCCACATTTCGTTGCGCTCTTCGGTTTTCGAAGGGTCGCTCAAAGAGTCGGCCGCTTCAGCCCTGACATCTATTTTCTTATTGCAATACCACGACCAGTTCCAGCCGCCTTTTACCGCGCCGCCACAGCCCAGTATGGGGCCATAGAAGTTGGAAGGGTCAGGAAAATCGGCAATCCACGCCATACCGCCGGACCATATCATGGGAGCCTGATCCGGTTCCCCCCCGGCAGCGATGACCGCCGACTGCGCCAGCGTTTTGAGGTCCGCCTTTATGCCGATCTCGGCCAGGTCCCGCTGGATAGCCTGAGCGATACGTGGGTTCGGGTCCGTATTGTTGGCATACAGCTCTGTCGTGAATCCGTTCGGGTAACCCGCTTCCTTCAAAAGCGCCTTCGCCTTTGCAGGATTGTAGGGGTAGCCCTTGTAGTTCTTGTCATAGCCCGGCATACTCGGAGGCAGGGGCTGGTTGGCCGGTATCGCCCTGTTGTTTATAATTTTGCAGATCCGCTTCTTGTTGATGGCCATGTTGACCGCTCGCCGTACTTTGACGTTATCAAAGGGTTTCATGCGGACATTCATGGAAATATAACCCGTATGCAATTGCCCCCCCTCGATAATCATCCCGGCATTCTTGGGGTCGTTCTTGACCTGGAGAAACCGGGCAGGAGGAATTCCGTCACCAAGGATATCAACCTCGCCACGCTGGAGACGCAACAGGGCCACGGTGGGCTCCTGTCCCACCTCGAAGATAATCTTGTCAAGGCGCGGGAGACCCGGTTTGTAATAGTTCGGGTTGCGAACATAGACGACGCGCTGGCCCAACTTCCATTCCTTCAGCATGAATGCGCCGGTCCCCACCGGATGTTTCCCGAAATCCTGTCCCCACTTCTCCACTTCTTCCTTCGGCACAGCAAAGGCAAAATTGATTGCCATCACATGCAAAAACGTTGCATCCGGATGAGAGAGCTCAATCTTTAGAGTGTAGGGATCTACTACCGTCATTCCCGATAAGGTGGTTGCCTTGCCCGCAACCATATCATCATATCCCTTTATGCTATGGAAAAATCCCTGCCCGGGGCTTTCTGTTTTCGGATTAACGGCCCTTTCAATGGAATACTTGATATCTTCGGCAGTGAGTTTTCTTCCATTGTGAAACTTGACGTCTTTCCGTATCTTGAAGGTATAGGTCTTTCCATCCGGAGAAATCTTGAAGCTCTCGGCCAGATCAGGCTTCAAATGGTACGTCCCCGGTTCATAGTCCATGAGACCGTTAAACAGGCTTTTAATCATAGACCAGTTTTGCCAGTCATATCCGATGGCAGGGTCCAATGTACTGATGTCATCCTTATAGGTGACAATCATCGTTCCACCCTGCTTGATCGCTTCCCCTGCCATTCCCGCCGATGGGAAAAACAAACCACATACAAATACGACCAAAACCGATGCCAAAATTCTCTTCATCTCTTTCCTCCCTCAGTTTAAGGTTAACAATCACCCATACCGTTAATGCAGATAGATACGCGGATCTATGAACGGCATTACCAGATCAGCCAACAGGTTGCCGAGAACAATTCCGATGGCAGCCACGAGTGTAACGCCCATGATAATTGGAATATCAACCACCTGTATGGCCTGCCATGCCAATTGTCCGATCCCCGGCCAACCATAGACTGATTCCACCACAACCGCACCCGCCATAAAAATGCCTATGTCAAGGCCTATCATGGCTATCACCGGCAAAATAGCATTTCGAAGACCGTGCACTAGTACGACCGTACGCTCGCTCAGGCCTTTGGCTCGTGCCGTTCGGATATAATCCTCACGCAGAACGTCCACCATGCTGGAACGCATCATACGAGAATACCAGCCTCCCCCGGAAATTCCTAGGGTCAAAGCAGGAAGAACCAAATGCTTCAGGGAACCATATCCTCCCAATGGAAAAATAGGCAGTATATTTGCAAAAACATACAAAAGCAAAAGACCCAGGACAAACTGCGGGATGGAAACGCCGCCAAAAGACAGGGTCATGATCCAGGTGTCAGCGGCTTTCCCCCGTTTTGTGGCTGCAAGGATGCCCGCTGGAAGTCCAATCAGGAGTTCAAAAAAGATAGTCCCTATCATGAGCAAGAGTGTCGCAGGGAGACGGCTCAGGATGAGCTCTCCTACCCGGGTCTTCTGCTTATACGACCTTCCCATATCTCCCCTTACGAGACGGCCCAGGTATTTTATGTACTGGACAGGGACCGGGCGATCGAGCCCGAGCTCTTTACGGATAGATTCTACCGTAGTCCTTGTGGCGCTGCGTCCCGCAATCATTCTTACCGGATCAGCGGGCATAAGAAATGAGAGGCTGAAAGTGATGAGGGTTACCCCGAAAAGGATAATAATGGATTGTCCCAATCTCTTGGTGAGAAACACAAACATCAATCTCTTCCTCGCTGTGTTGGATCCAGCACGTCTCTTAATGCGTCTCCAACAAGGTTAAAGGAGAGAGACAGCAGCATAATTGCGATTCCCGGAAAAAATACGAGCCAGGGAGCGTCAAGAAAATACGACTGGCTTTCATAGATGATGCCGCCCCAGGAAGGGGTGGGCGGTCTCACGCCGACCCCCAGGAAAGAAAGCGTGGCCTCCAGCAGTACCGTTGTAGCGATTCCCAGAGTTCCCCAGACCAGTAACGTCGGCCAGAGATGAGGGATAATATGGACGAACAGTATCCTCGGCCAGGACGCTCCTACGGAACGCACCGCCTCGATGTACTCACGTTCAGCCAGAGTGATGGTCTGACTGTAAATTACCCTTGCGATTTGGACCCAGTTTACCAGTGCAATAACCATTGCAACAATCCAGAGGCTTGGGCTGAAGATGGCAGCCAGAGCTATAGCGAGTAATAGCGCAGGAAAAGCCATCATCAGGTCGGTAAACCGCATAATAGCGGTACCGATAAATCCTCTCACATACCCGGCAATAATGCCCAGAAAAGCACCTATCAGCAGTGCCGCACCGTTAGCGGCAATTCCTATGATAAGGGAGATTCGCGCTCCGTAGAGGAGCCTTGCAAAAAGACTGCGTCCGAGAAGATCGGTGCCAAGCCAGAATTTGCCGTTCGGTGGGAGCGGTGCCCCTTCCAGCGTTAATCCGTCAAAGAATTGCTTATTCGGGGGATGTGGCGCGATAACCGGGGCAAAAACAGCTGCTACAGAAAACAGCAAAATCATGACAAGCCCGAAAATAGCAAGCTTATTTCGCAAAAATCTCTTTAATCCATAGGACATTTCTCAAAAGCCGCCTCAAAACCTGATCGAGCATTGATTAAACGCTGGTGTCATTATCTTACGAATAGATTTGACCTCAAGCGTGACACAAATGTGTTGCGGGATCTTTTTCATGGCAAATTCCAAATCAACTCCCGGCCGGTTCATCCAGGTTGGACTGTACATGCCGGAACATAGTTCGGTCGCAAATCCAAGAACCGTCATCGCCTGAAGGGACCGCGTAATCAAAGGCGCATAGTCGTGTCAGGGTGAGTGATATCTTCGCACAAATCAGTGCCGAAGGTAAACGATCTCCTGGCACTTCTGGGTCACCCATGTCCTGGTGCTTGTCGCCTATGCTCCGATATTCGGCAGGGTCAGGGAGGCGTTACCGGGGAATTTGATTTTTTTTTATACCTGGTTGGACCAAATTGGAAGAAAAAAGTTGTGTATTCAGAAACACGCTGCCCGGGGAGATCTTTTCGATTCCGGTGTCGGAGGGGGGGTAAGGCCGGATTGTTAAACGAAATGGCGCCACCGGAACGGCTGGATAGTCGGGTGGATGTATGCTATTTGTATTTACATAAACAATGGTGTTTGATACATGAGCATGGTTCCGCCTATGAGGGGAGCGGTTCATAAGTGGATCATGGGGTTCTCTCATTGGTTCACCATCCTGTTATGAGGATTTTCAGGTAATTGACAGATGACCCGCGGGATGCTGTTCTTTCCCGTGACACTCGGATTTGTATCCAGGATCGTTGGATTTTTCCGGGTCTCGAGGAGGGATGATACATGGATAAGGTCATTTGGGCAGAGGAAAAGGAAAAATGGAGGAGAGAATCCCTGGAGAAACATGCCAGGCTCTCTGAGCTCTTTCGGAAGGACCGGTTTGCCTTTGAGATTGAGAGAAAGCGAAGGATCGACGAGTTCATCAACAGCGCCAGAGAAGAGGAGGAGAGGCGCAGGCTTCGGGCATTACAGGATTCCTGGGACAAAAAGATGAGAAATGCCGGATCAAGGCACAACCGGTTTGTCCTGGCGCAAAGTCTTTTCTGGGAGCATTTTTATGAGGTGTGGCAGCAGGCGCTCCAGCAACTGACCTCCGGGGATTAGGATCATCCGCTTCGGGGCATTTTACCTGAGACAGGAAACCGATGGTAAGGGAGCAGGTGTAAAGGGCATGGAATCATTGATGGCTACGGAGATGAGGGCAGATACCAGGATCATCATCTCGCTGGCGCTGGTACACTTCATAGGAGATCTCTACCAATCTTTTGTCACGCCCTTGCTCCCGCTCTTTGTAGAGAAATTTGCGCTCACCCTGACTCAGGTGGGCATCATCACCGGGATCAGCCGGTTCCTGGCATTTGTGGTCCAACCTTCTGCAGGGTATGTCGCGGATCACTACCAGACGCGCTTTTTTGTTCTCGGCGGTCCGCTCCTCTCCATTCTCTTCATTCCCTTGCTGGGCATTGCGCCGTCATTCTTCAGCTTGATTCTTTTCGCATCGCTGGGTTCCATCGGCTCGTCCCTGTTCCATCCCACCTGTGCCGGCATGGTTTCCTCCCATTCGGGCCGCCACCTCGGGTTTTCCATGTCAATTTTCGGACTGGGCGGCACCCTTTCCTTCGCTGTCGGTCCCCTTCTCATCACCTCTTTTGTCGGTGCCTTCGGCCTGAGATCCATGCCTTTCACCATGGTGTTCGGCCTCGCCGCGATGATCTATCTATTTCTCACCGTCCCGGTTCCTGTCAGTGAAGGGCTGAAGAACCAGGGTTTTCTTGGATCAATCCGGGAAGTGCTGGGACCGGTCTGGAAATCGATCGTGCTCATATGGATAGTCATGACCCTGCGCTCTTTTGTGGGCCAGTCTTTCTTCACTTTCCTGCCGATCCTCTATGCAGAGCAAGGCTATTCGCTCGTCACCATCGGAGGGGTAATCTCGCTCCTCGTTGTGGCCGGTGCAATCAGCGGTCTCCTGGCCGGGCATTTCTCCGATGTGATCGGGTACAAGCCCATTTTCTATGTCACCCACGGTCTTGCGACACCCAGCCTTATGCTGCTGCTCTATCTTTCGGGAGCGTGGCTTTACGTGGCTATTTTTCTGTCCGGCTTCTTTATCATGGCCACACTGCCGCTGGGAGTTGCCATGGCCCAGACTCTGGCCCCAAAAGGAAAAGCCATGGTGGCGAGTCTGATGATGGGTCTGGCCTTCGGAACCGGGGGAATGCTGACGCCCATAACAGGCAAGCTGGCCGATATCTATTCCCTGCCCGTCATCCTGTCCGTCATTTCGATCATCCCGCTCCTTACTGTCGGTTTGATCCATTTCGCCGCTGAAAAAAGGAGAGTATAGCCGTTCTTTGCTCGGAAAGATATGGGCTTGAGATTCCTGTTTGATAGAGGCGTAGCGGCATCAGGACGCTGTAAGTCATCAGAAACTGAATCACGGGAGAGAGCCCGCGGAGTCCTCGCCTCGTACGCATATCAAACGTTCCATTCCCACTACAGCCCCTTCATCGCCCTAAACACCTCCCTCTCGCAGGAGCCTTCAAAAAACCGTTTAATCGTGTAAGATGGCACTCCAGGATAGAAGGAGGTAGAAAATGAATCGTGTTTCTTGTACATTATCGAAAAACCTGCGGAGTATACGTCTGATGTTCCTGCTCTCAACCTCTTTGGCCCGGGCCGAAAAAAGGCTTAAAGGGACGGACCCGGCTCAAGGCCTTGAAAAGGAGAGGTGATTCCCATGGCCCTTATTGAAATGCAAAACATCAAGAAAGACTATTTTCTGGGGGAAGCCGTGGTCCATGCCCTCCAGGGAATCGACCTGCAAATTGATGCCGGGGAGTTTGTGGCCATCTGGGGGCCGTCGGGCTCGGGGAAGACGACCTTGTTAAATCTGATCGGGGCCATTGATGAGCCGACGGAAGGCTCGTTGGAGATAGCCGGCCGTGAAGTTCGCTCCTTATCGGATAACCAAAGGAGCGAACTGCGTAATGAATCCATCGGCTTTATCTTCCAGAGTTTCAACCTGGTTCCGGTCTTCTCCGCTCTGGAGAATGTGATGCTCCCCCTCCAGATCAAAGGCGCCCCCTCCGGTGAGGCCAAGGCCAGGGCCTTGGGACGGCTGGAGGCGGTCGGCCTGGCTGATCTGGTGCACAACCGTCCCTTCAAAATGTCCGGCGGGCAACAGCAACGGGTGGCCATCGCCCGGGCCCTGGTGACCGATCCCTCCCTGGTGATCGCCGATGAACCGACCGCTAACCTGGATTCGAAAACCGCCCACATGATCCTCGATCTCATGCGCGATTTAAATGAAGAAGAAAGGACCACCTTTATCTTTTCCACGCACGATCAGCGGCTGCTGGATCGGGTCAAACGCCTGGTGCGCATGGAGGATGGCCGGATCATGGAAGGAGGGATGAGACAATGATCAAGTGGATGAAACTTGCCGTTCGCAACGTCCTCCGGAACAAGCGTCGCTCTCTTGTCACCCTGCTGGCCATCGGCGTAGGTTTCGCGGCCGTCAGCCTTTTCTACGGGTACGTCAGCTATATGTATTATGGATTGAGAGTTTCGGCGATCCGGGGTGAGGGCCTCGGCAATTTGACGATTTTCAAGGCCGGGTGGAATGAAAAGGGGAAGCTCGAGCCGGAAAAATATATGCTCTCGAAGGAAGAAACCGAGCGGACCATAAAAATCGTCTCAGCGGAGGAGGAAGTGGTAGTGGCGACTCCGGAGATCCATGTGAGCGGCATCGTATCAAACGGGACCGCATCCACCATCTTCATCGCCCAGGGAGTGGTGCCGAAGGACGAAAAGATCATCAAGGGCGGCTGGGCTCAATTCAGACCCGTGAGAGGAAAAACGCTGGACGATAAGATCAGTTATGGGGTGGAAGCCGGTCAGGATCTGGCCAGGTACCTCGGCTTCACGCCCGGTACCGACGGGGTCGTTATGGCCACCACCCTCGGAGGTCAGATGAACGCAATGGATATCCTCGTCAACGGGGTATACGACACCGGTTCTGATGCAACGAACGACAAGTACATGCGGTGTACATTTGACTTCGCCCAATCGCTTGTGGATACGAAATCCGCTGAAAGAATCGTTGTTCTCCTGAAGGATTGGAAGAAAACGGAAGCCATGCGCACGGAACTGTTGAGCAAACTGCGTGAGGCAGGAATCCCCGTCGAGATAAAGACCTGGAATGAACTCTCCCTGTTCTATTATAAGGTCAGAGGCATGTTTGACATGATCTTTCTCTTCCTGTTTTCCATCGTCCTGGTGATCGTGATCATGAGCACCGTCAACACTATGGGCATGGCTGTTCTGGAAAGAACAAGAGAGATCGGGACCCTGAGGGCGCTCGGCCTGAAGCGCAGAGGCGTATCACTCATTTTCGCTCTGGAAGGAGGACTCCTGGGGCTCTTCGGCAGCGTCATCGGAATCTTTCTGCATGTGATCGTGTGGGGCGCCATTAAGATCATTTCTCCCACCTACACCCCTCCGGGCGTATCAACGCCCGTGCCGCTGGTGGTCGACCTGGTCCCCCATTTTCTATTCATTCTGGTGCTCTGTCTGGTGGGTCTCTCCCTGCTGGCGGCCATCATCCCGGCCAGGCGGGCAGCGGCACAAAATGTAGTGGAAGCCCTCGGCCATGTTTAACAGGCTGTTGAAGAATGTATGTTAAGCACAGGGTGTGGAAAAATGATGATAGGAGGAGAATAATGATCAAACGATCTACCCGAACGCTCCGGAAAGCGCTCCTTTGTGCGGTGGCTATGGGCATCGGACTTCATCTTTCTTCTGCTTATGCCTCCTTGTCTCCCAAGGATATCCTTCGGAAGGCGGATCAGGCGCGTGGAAATGCAGAGGGAGTGGAATGGCGGATCGATATCCGATCCGTCGAAAGGGGCCGCGAGCAGAAAAGGACGCTCCGCGTAAGGGCCCGGGGCTTCAATTCTCTGGCCGAGTTCCTCGCACCCCCCAATGTAAAGGGGCAGAAGCTCCTGATGCTGGACCGCAACATGTGGTTTGCAAAACCGGGCCTGTCCAAACCGGTCCCGATTTCGCCCCGGCAGAAACTGCTGGGAGGCGCGGCCAACGGCGATATTGCATCCACCAATTATGCGGGAGATTATACCATCGTAAAAACGTCGGAAGACACGGTGAACGGCGAAAAATGCTACCTTTTCGACCTGAAGGCCTCGGACAACAGGGCCACGTATGACCGCATCCTCTACTGGATATCCATGGAGAGGCTGGTCGGACTCAAGGCCGAATTTTATACTGTTTCGGGAAAGATGTTCAAGACTGCCGTCTTCGAATACAAGAACAGCATCACCATCAACGGCAAACTCCGGGAGTTCATTTCCAGAATGGTCATCACCAATGCGCTGATGAAAAACGATGTGACCACCATGAACTATGGCCGGGTCGTGATCAGGAAGATTCCGGATTCCGTCTTTAACCTCAACCTACTGACAAGATGATCTCGTATTTTCAAAGTAAGCTTCCCCTCATAGAGCGGGAGGCATCAGATTCTTCTCGGAGGCTGCTCAGGGAGAAAGCCTTTTCTGGAGTGACCGGTGAGAGGGCGCCGTCTTTTCGTGACTTATCTGTGGGGGAACCCGCAGCTCGACGAAGTCGAGAATGCGGAGGGGGTAGCTATCCCACGCTGATAAGTCACTGAAAAGACCAGCCCGGAAACCTTGGAACGGAAGAAATGGCTTCCTCCTTGAGCAGCCGGGTCCTTAACCAGAGATGGAGGGTTTGGTTAAAACTAGAGATGCAAACGACCCCGTCGAAAAAAATGAATGCCTTCGTCATCTTCCTTGTCCTGGCAGGAGTAATATGGCGGCCGGGGCCGGTGCTGTCCGCCGAGCGCGATAGCTTGGGCTCATCCGAATTCGGCAAACTGGCTGAAGCATTTCGCTTCGATCTCCGGGTCCTGGGTTACGGCATTATCCAGCAGCCGTCCGACTCGAGCCAGAATCCGGACAACAAGTTCCTGCAGATCCCGCGTTACACCGGGAATGTGGAATTCAGGCCCGATCTGGCCATGAGCACCGATTCGTTTGACCTCATGGTCAAACCACGGCTGCACCTCGAATACCAGGTATGGGAAGAAGGGTCTCGTGAGGGGAGCGGAGACTGGGATAGCGACTTGTACGTCAATGAATGGCTGGCCAGGTGGAGAGCACGAGAGAACCTTTTCGTATCCTATGGCCGGGAAAACCTCCAATGGGGGCCCTCGTTTCTATTTTCGCCCTCCAATCCCTTTTTTCTGGACAATGGGCGCCGCAACCCTTACGTGGAGGTCCCCGGCATGGACTTCGGCCGGGTGGTCTGGATCCCGGATAGTACCTGGACGGTTTCTTTCATCGCAAATACGGACGAGGGACGAAACGACATCAACCTGCCCGGCCCCTTTGAAAGGGCCTATGCCCTGAAAGCGGACTACCAGGGACGGGAGGGCTATGGATCGATTATCCTCACGCGCCGCGAGAAATCTGAGAACAGCCTGGGGTTCTTCGGCGGCATGACTGTCTCCGATGCCTTTCTCGTTTATACCGAAGGCACCATGATCCAGGGTGTCTATGCCCTGTATCCCAAGGCGGACGAATCGCCTTTCGGCGCATCCATGGAGCGAATCTACGGAGGTGAATCCGTCGTCAAGTCGGTGATCCTGGTGGGAAGTTCCTACACATTCGCGGACGGCGGCACATTTACGGGGGAATACGCGTACTACGGTCCGGGGTATAATGGAGGTAAGGCGGATCGTTACTATGCCTTGAGGCGAAAAGCGGCGGAGGCCCTTTCTTACGGAAGACCCATAGCCGGTTTGGGACAACTGACACTCGGGCACACGATCAATACGGGATTGCGGCTCCTGAGGAGAAACTATGCCCTTCTCCAGTACAACCGGACAAATATCAGAGACTGCATGGACTTGACCTTCCGGTGGACACAGAACCTGGATGACTGGTCCGGACAACTGACGGCGCTTGCATCCTATATGGTCGGAAATCACGTCCAGCTTTTTACCGTCGGAACACTGAACGAGGGGAGCGGCGATACGGAGTTCGGGAGTCTCCTGGATTATCAATGGATGATCGGTTTGCAATACACCTTTTAGAAAACATCCATGCATAAATGCATATTGGGCAGCAGCGGGCTTTGAATTCAGAAATGAGATATTCTTTACATAGTCAAGGAAATCAAAGGATTATCGACCGTCATCTCAACCCGAGACATTTCATCTCTAATTTCCTCTTTGCGATTCTCATCTCCGCCTTGATTGCGGTCTTCCTCTTTTTCGCCGGCATCGGGGATTCTTTTCTCCTCGTTCTGATCATTTCGGAAGCTTTTGGGATTTCCACCTACTCGCTCATCCACCTTCTTTTCTGGCTGCTCAAACCGGAGAAAATCACCTCCATAATCTCTATTCTCATCATCGGAGTAGCGGGTGGAACCATGCTCGGCCTGCACCTGGGCCCCTTTATCCTCCGGCAATTCTTTTCCGTGAACCTGGAATGGACATCAAGAGATCTGCTGCAGGCGATCTTATTTGCCATCGCCTTCGGCGGTGCAATCAGCTACTTCTTTTTCTCCAAGGCCAGATTACGCCTCACCCGGGAGGAGATTCAGCAAGAAAGGATCAGGCGCCTCTCCAAAGAAAAAGAGGCCCTCGAGGCCAATCTGAAACTGCTTCAGGCCCAGATCGAGCCGCATTTCCTGTTCAACACCCTTTCCAACATCCT
>CAZONI010000001.1:0-130024 GCA_964581175.1 uncultured Desulfobacteraceae bacterium | reverse complement strand
GAGGGTTCCGAGATACACACAGCACGGTAATCCCTCTCCTCCAGCCTGAAGATCCGGCCGGACCAGTATCCCGGGTCTTCAGATGGGGGGCACTCTTTTCCCTTGCATTCCAACGGCGAAAGAAATATGGCATCAGCATACGATCAGGATCATTGCTACGTTCGGAGCGTCAACACTGCTCGGCCCCCAATTCTGTGCGTCCTGCCATGAAATTCAGTTTGTCTACAACACCTGGAAGACCTCCACCCATACCAACAACGCTCAAGGATTTGTGGCTGATTGCATGGATTGTCACCTGCCTGCCCCGGCAGATATGTTCAATTTTTTCTATGCAAAGACGGCACATGGCATAAAGGACATTATCGTCCATTTTATGGGCGGGGCATATGACCACCAGGAGCAGCGGCGCATTGCCTATGCCTCTTTCAAGAACCAGCAGTGCCAGAAGTGCCATCGGAATCTTCTCTATATTCCCAATAAGCGGGGGGCCATGCTGGCCCATCGTGATGTGGTCTACGCGAGGCGGGGATATGAGAAACGGTGTGTGGATTTTCATAGAAGCCTTGTTCACAATTCGAGGCCCATTTATCAATACAAGCAGTACCGTGAAACGTACAGGGGCCTCGGGCTCTAGGGAAGGGGGCTAGAATGAAAAGGATTTTTTTATGTGCTTCCCACAGAATTCCTTCCAGCTTGCTCTGTACGCCTTCATCGTTTCTCTGATACATAAAGGACCTGAGAAAATGGGCTTGACATGAGGGGACAAAGGTACTTCTCTGATTGTGCCATGGAGACTCTTCTGTCACAGAAAAAAATGAACCGGGAAGCGTTGGAAGCCCTTTATCATCGGTACAACGATGAAAAGTATCTCCAATATGATCCCATCAAATATGTGTACGGGTTTGAAGATCCGGTGGAACAGGAACTGGTGGCGCTCATTGCTTCCTCCCTGGCATTTGGGCGCGTCACGCAAATTTTCAGGGCCATAGACCGAATTATGGAAATTGCCAAAGGCGAACCACTCTGCTACATATCTGCGCTTGATGATATCCCGGGAAGAGAACTCCTATCTTTTCAATACCGGTTCGTCCGCGGTGCGGATATGCACCGGCTCTTCAAGGTTGCCTGGAGTATTATCAAGACGCATGGTTCCCTTGGAAGTTTTATGCGGCAACATTACGGGCCGGGTCAATTTCTCGGGCTTGTGGAAGAGATCACAAAGACCTTTCAAAGCGTGCATTACCTCGTCCCATGCTCCCTGAAAGGCTCCGCCTGCAAGAGGCTGTTCATGTTTTTCAGGTGGATGGTGAGAAAGGATAATATTGACCTGGGCCTCTGGGACTTTATCAACCCGGCTGAGCTGATTATCCCGCTCGACACGCACATCTTTCAGGTAGCAACGGCCCTTAAACTTACCTCCCGGCGAACGCCATCCCTTGCCGCTGCCCTTGAGATCACAGAAAACCTGCGAGAGTACTCGAGGGATGACCCCGTGAAATACGACTGGGGGTTATCACGCCAGGGTATCATAGCCAATAATTTCTGCGGCGACCGGACCCTTCCTTGACAAAATCATGTCGCTTTCTTAAGTTACCTGTATAGAAGTCCAGCAAATATCATCATTGTTTTCCACGCTTTTTCTCGTCAATCGGCATGCGATTTTCAGGGGAGTTTCTATTCTATGAAAAGGTGCGCCGCGTTATTCTTTGATGATTGGATGTAAAACAGGCCGGAAACACATGGAAGCAATCACTCAACTGCTAGATAGTAAAGCGTTTCTGAAAACTCTTTTTGATGCGATTCCATGTGCCATTCTGATCCTGGACAGCGATCGGCGCATCCACGCGGCCAATGATTTCTTCCTTAGATCGTACGGTGGTTCCGGAGATGCTGCATTGATGCGGCGGGTGGGCGATATGATTCAATGCACCAACGCGCTTAAGACCGTAGATGGATGTGGATTTTCACAGGAATGCGAGTCATGTGTACTGCGGAATACTGCTTTGAAGGCTGTTTCAGGTGATCGAATAGAGCGGAAAAGGGCACGGATGGAGTTTGTAGTGGACGGCAGTTGCCTGGATCTCACTTTTCTCATCAGTGCCGCACCCTTCGATCATAATGGAAACCGCCTCGCCATCGTAATGTTAGAGGATGTGACGGAACTGAATCACCTGCGAAGGCGGCTGAAGACCGAGCAATGTTTCAGGGGAATAGTGGGGCAAGTTCCCAGGATGAGAGAACTGTTTGAGACCATCAGGGAGGTCGCGGACGTAAATGTTCCCGTTCTCATCCAGGGGGAAAGCGGGACCGGCAAAGAGCTCGTCGCGGCTGCGATCCACAATGAAGGACCGCGTGCGGAAAGGCTTTTTGTGCCGGTGAACTGTGCCGCTCTTCCCGAGGGATTGCTCGAGAGTGAGCTCTTCGGACACGTGAAAGGCGCATTTACCGGGGCCATACGGGACAAGAAGGGCAGGTTTGAACTGGCCGACGGCGGAACCCTCTTCCTGGATGAGATTGGCGATCTTCCGAAGACGGTACAGGTAAAGCTCTTGAGAGTTCTCCAGGAAGGAACATTTGAGCGGGTAGGAGGCGAAAAAAGCGTCTCCGTAGATGTGCGCATCATCAGCGCAACCAACAGGGACCTGGCCCGGGAAGTGGCCAATGGGCGCTTTCGGAAGGATTTATATTACCGGATTCGGGTCGTTCCTGTTGCCATTCCCGCGCTCAGGGAGCGGAAGGATGATATTCCCCTCCTGGTGAACCATTTTCTCCAAACGGAATTGAAAGAGGGCCAGCATGTCCGGCAAGTGTCCCCGGATGCCCTCGCCTTAATGGTGGAGTATCCCTGGCCTGGTAATGTCCGTGAACTCCAGAGTGCCCTGAGGTTTGCCCTCCTCAAGGCCAAGGACCGGGCCATAGACCTGGAGCACCTGCCGGCAGAGCTGAGAGAGTGGCGGGAAAACAGGGCTTTGTGCGGCCCTCGCCGAAAGCTGGATAGGGAGAGTGTTCTGGAAGCATTGATCCGGGCAGGCGGAAACAAGGCCAAGGCTGCCCGTATGCTTGGGGTGGGGCGGGCAACACTCTACCGCTTCCTTGCCGACCATCCTGATATCAAAACAGAATAGCCGTATCGGGTGTTCCGGCCGCCCTCACGTATACACGGCAAACTGTCTCACGAGACTGTTGTGTCTCACAAAGGCAAGCAAGACACTTTTGAGCGAGGCCTGAGGCAGGGTGTCGCGGCAGCAGCATTCCAGAAAGCCGAAATGACTCAAAATAGATTGTAATATTAACATCTTAGCCACTCGTACCATGGATGATGCATATCTGTTTCATTTGTTTCTCCCCAAGCACCAGGGTCCCCGGAAGAAAAATGATTATATTTCATAACATATCGAAACGACAGAATAAATAGCTTTTTGTGGCTTTCATTCCCCCCTGGCACGAAAAGTGCTCTACAGAATGCCAAGATATCGGAAAAGCTTCCGGGGGGAACCAATGAGGGCTTGTGACATGAGTATCAGGAAGACGCTGAAACTGGCTAATGAGATGATCAGACTGGCTGATCACGGCGACTCGGTTCGAGAAGACGACGGTTGCGGCGTGTTGTACGGAGTCTTACGGGATTCCGCCTTTCGCATAATGAAGCTGGCGGAAGATGAGCGATTTGCGCACATACGGAAAGGCTGGTGGAAAGAGTAGCTGCTGAAGCCGTCAATGGTAGAGTTCTCCCGGATAAGCCAGGAAGGAGTTGTGGGTCATGATGTCCTTGGAAGACCTGAAAAGAGAGCAGGAACTCATCGAATCCATTGACTGGGAAATGACTCCCGAGGAAGCAGTGAGATTATATCTCGAATGGGGCAACAATTGGAGCAGGGGATACAGAATGGTGAGATCCAAGAATGATGTTGCCCGCTATTTTGTTCTGAATACCTGGGAAGAGGAACCGGTCATTTATCTGGTGCAGCGGAATTCAGAAGGTTCTGTCGAACTTGCAAGGATCCGCATGCCCGGAGAATTGAGAGAGCGGGTGAAAAGGGAGAATCGATCGCATAAGGGATTGTACGCGGTGGAAGACGAGGTGAAAGACTGGCTGGAAGAAGAGCTTGAAACCAAATGAAAAAGATGATCGAGAGACACTTTTCGAGATACCAATCGAGAGAGAAAGGGGAGACAGATGGAAAGTAAAGTGCTGGACGCGATGAAGAAGGCCGGCAAACCGGTGAGACCCGGAGATGTGGCCAAGATGCTTGGCGTAGAGAGCAAGGAAATCTCAAAGACGATCGACGCCCTGAAGAAAAAGGGAAAAGTAATATCTCCGAAGCGTTGTTACTATGCCGTAAATGAAGGCTGAAGATAGGGAACCCAGGCAGGAACTGGAGCATAATTGGACACGCGAGACGGGTCCGGAGTGGAGGAGAAGGATGGCAGAACCTGAAGATATGTGGCAGTGCCAGACAATCAATTGCGGGTACATCTACAACCCGGATAAGGGAGACAGGAAAGGAAAGATTCCCAAGGGCACAAGGTTTGAGGACCTGCCCGATGACTGGAAGTGCCCCATATGCGGGGCAAGCAAGAAGGCCTTCAGGCCACTCGCGGGACCGGGTTCTGTTGCCGAAGAAGGGGTATAGAACGCATATGATATTCCATAAAGGAGGGAGAGATTAATGGATCTGAAAGGAAGCAAGACTGAGAAAAATTTGTTGACCGCATTTGCCGGAGAATCCCAGGCGAGAAACCGGTATACCTATTTTGCAAGCCAGGCGAAAAAAGAAGGTTTTGTGCAGATGTCGGAGATTTTTACCGAGACGGCCAACCAGGAGAAGGAACATGCGAAAAGGCTTTTCAAATTCCTGAAAGGTGGAGAAGCGGAAATTGTCGCTGCGTTCCCGGCAGGGAGTATAGGAACGACCATGGAGAATCTCAAGGCCGCAGCCAGTGGTGAGCGTTATGAATGGACTGAGATGTACCCGGGATTTGCGGAAATCGCAAAAGACGAAGGGTTTCATCAAATCGCCACCGTATTCAGCGCAATCGCTGTGGCTGAAAAGCAGCATGAAAAGCGGTATTCTGATCTTGCGGCCAATATCGAAGCCGGCCGCACTTTCAAAAGGGATGAGGATGTCGTCTGGAGATGCCGGAACTGCGGATATCTCCACACGGGGAAGGAGGCCCCCACCACCTGCCCTGCGTGTGCGCATCCGCAGGCCCATTTTGAATTGCTTGGAG
The DNA here is from genome assembly GCA_964581175.1 of uncultured Desulfobacteraceae bacterium. Lineage (GTDB taxonomy): Bacteria > Desulfobacterota > DSM-4660 > Desulfatiglandales > Desulfatiglandaceae > B46-G9. The sequence continues at coordinate 124,792 of CAZONI010000001.1, read as the reverse complement.
AAAATTACTGATTAGGAAACGGTCCGGAAGGCAACGCAGCAGATGATGCTTTGCTGCTGATCAGGGACAGAAAAGAGGGTTTAATATGGAAGAACGTTCTGGTATAATCACTATGAAGGGCAATCCCCTGGTACTCGTGGGGCCAGCTCTGAAGGTGGGCGACAGTGCCCCGGACGTCGAACTCGTAGGGAACGATTTGCAGCCGGTAAAGCTTTCATCGCTTGGCCGGAAAGTTTTCCTTTACGCTTCTGTGCCTTCGCTGGATACGCCGGTCTGCGATATGGAGACACGGAGGTTCAATGAAGCGGCGGCAAACCTGAGTGATGACGTTGCTATTATTACAATCAGTATGGACCTGCCGTTTGCCCAGAAACGATGGTGCGGGGCTGCAGGTATCGACAAGGTGGTGACTCTGTCTGATCATCGGGACGCCTCATTTGGTGAGTCCTACGGCGTTTTGATCAAGAACCTGCGCCTATTGGCCAGGGCCGTCTTTGTGCTCGACGCCGCACGCACAATACGTTACCTGGAAATCGTGAACGAGGTCACCAAGGAACCCGATTATGAGGCTGCGCTGAGTGCGGTCAAAGAACTTATAGGGCGCTGAAGAATATTCGCCAAAAGGCGGATTGATGCGTGTGGTGTGCCCCAAGAGACTGAAGGAGGAGTAAAGAATGGCGGAAAGATTACAAGTGTATAAGTGTGAAGCGTGCGGAAACATCGTCCTGGTCATGCATGGCGGCGAAGGTGAACTCGTCTGTTGCGGCCAGCCCATGAAGCTATTGAAGGAGAACACCGTCGATGCTGCCAAAGAAAAACACGTGCCGGTAGTGGAAAAGACCGCCGACGGGTACAGGGTGAAGGTGGGTGCGGTGGCGCATCCCATGGAAGAGAAACACTATATTGAATGGATCGAACTTCTCGCAGGCGGGAAGTCCTACGTGGAGTTCCTGAAACCGGGAGACGCGCCGGAGGCCACATTCAAGGTGGACGCGGATCGGATGACGCCCCGGGCCTACTGTAATATCCACGGTCTTTGGAAAGGATAGACACCATGTTGAACAAAAAGATGGAAGAGGCATTGAACAGCCAGCACAACGCCGAATTGTACTCAGGCTATCTGTACCTGGCAATGTGTGCCTATTTTCAGTCCATGAATCTCGGCGGCTTTGCAACATGGATGCGGGTCCAGGCCCAGGAAGAGCTGGTCCATGCCATGAAGTTCTATGATTTCATTAATACGCGAGGCGGCCGGGTGTTGCTGAAAACGATTGACGGTCCTCCCGCAGAATGGGATTCCCCTCTTGCAGCGTTTGAAGCCGCCTACGCCCATGAACAAAAGGTGACGGGGATGATCAACGATCTGGTCGGCCTGGCCCGTGAAGAGCATGATCACGCGACGGAGATTTTTCTCCAGTGGTTTGTGAGCGAGCAGGTGGAAGAAGAGGACAGTGCGAATGGGGTAGTACAGAAGATCAAACTGATGGGCGATGCGAGAGGAGGGCTTTTCATGCTGGACGGGGAGTTGGGCCAGCGCACGTTTACCCCTCCTGCTGCCCCGAAAGAGTGATAGGAAAGGGGAAGGTATTATGGGAGAATGGAAATGTCAGGATTGTGGATACATCCTTCAGGCGGACACGCCGCCGGATGTGTGCCCTTCCTGTAAACAGAAGTGTGAATTTGTCGATGTCTCCTGTTACATCCCGGATTGCGGGAAGACCGGATCCGACGAGAGATTGTAACATCAGGGTATCTGGTGCAGGGTTCAGTGGAGAAATAGATACCGGTTTGGACTCTTGAGGCCATGACGACAGACCCGGGGCAGAAGAGATCTTCTTTCGCCCCGGGTATCTCTGTAGCCATGCCGAAGAGACCCTTCCGCCGCCATAGCCTTTTTGGATGACGGGTAACGAGAGACTTTCAAATGTCTTTACAATGCATGAGGGGCGGTGAAGATGGACCGCAAAAGGGAGGTTTGTGATGTCTGAGAAAAAGTACAGGGTAAGAGCGGAATGCCCGCAGTGTGCCTGCGGAGATATTAATTTTCTTGGTCCTGAAAAGTTGCGGGAAAAGTTTATCGGGAATAAGGACGAAATTGAGATCGTTTGTCCTGTGTGCGGGACCAAGCACAAGGGGCACCTTGAGGTAGCCGAAGAGGGTGAAAAGTAAGGGGGAAGAGAAATGGCAAAGGCTTTGATCGTATATGCAACCAGGGCCGGCGAGACGGAGAACATTGCGGAGCTGATCGCGGAAGGTGTCCGGATTGGAGGGGAAGAGGCGGAAGTAAAAAACATCACGAATATCAAGAACGCGGCGGATCTCGAAGGGTATGATGCGTATGCGTTCGGGTCTGCTACCTATCATGGCGCCATGATGCAGGCCATGGAAAAGATGCTGTTCCTGGCAGAGAAGGCCAACCTGGAAGGCAAGATAGGGGGGGCTTTCGGCGCCTTTGGGTGGAGCGGGGAGGCCCCTGACCGCATATATGCTACTATGAAGAATATTTTCAAAATGGATATGGTGAGGGATGCCCTGAGATTGAAGTCGTCCTCATTGAGCGGCGGTGTGCAGATGGCACAGGGATATGGCGGCGATCTCGCAAAGAAGATGAAATAATCCCGCCTGGATGCCTTTTTGGCGGGTTTTGTCGCAGGTGTGAGACACCTTGAGGAGGTGACCGAATGGATAAAGAGAAAGAACTGAAAGTGAACAAAGAAGCGAAAAAGCTGAATATACGGGAAGCCACCATCTGTGAATCGACTGCCCAGATGCTGGCAAAAGCGGAGAGGGATGGTGTTGAAACGTCATTTCACCGGGCAGCGGACATGAAGCCCTGCCCCATCGGAGCTCAATCAGCCTGCTGCAAGCATTGCTCCATGGGACCGTGCCGTCTCAATGCCAAGGATCCTTACAAGAAGACAGGCGTATGCGGGGCAACCATTGATACCATTGAGTCAAGAAACTTTGCCCGCATGGTGGCCAGCGGCGCTGCGGCCCATACGGATCACGGCATGGCCATGCTTGATCTCTTCAGAGAGGTGGTCAATGGTCATATCACGGATTACCGTATCAAAGACCCGCTAAAGCTCCAGGAAGTTGCCGCTGAAATAGGCATAGAAGTGGAAGGACGCAGCACTGAAGACATCGCCAGAGATTTGTACAGTGAGTTGGAGAGGACATACACGCAGGTGGAGGGGGAAATTCCTTTTGCAAAGCGGGTCCCGGAAAAGACCCTGGAGACCTGGCGGAAACACGGTGTGGTCCCGCGGGGCGCCATGCGGGAAATCATGGAACTGATGCATCGGACCCATATCGGTGTCGATCAGGATTATGAAAATATTACGAAGCAGATCAACCGAACAGCCCTTGCCGACGGTTGGGGTGGATCCATGGTGGCGACGGAGATATCCGATATCCTGTTCGGCACGCCGACCCCGGTGCGTACCGAGGTGGACATGGGGGTGCTGAAGGAAGACCATGTGAACATCATCATTCATGGGCATGAACCGAATCTTTTTGAATCAATGCTCGATTCCGTGAATGACCCAAGCCTGGTACAAGCCGCAAAGGACGCCGGAGCGACAGGGATCAACCTGGTGGGCATGTGCTGTTCCGGGGCTGAGATGATGAGTCGGCACGGAATTCCCCATGCAGGGAATTTTCAGTCGACAGAAGAAATTATCATTACCGGGGCAGTAGATGCCATGGGGGTGGATATCCAGTGCATCAAGCAGAGCCTTTCAGCAGTAGCTGACTGTTATGGAACGAAATTTTTCACAACGAATCCAAGGTGCCACATAGAGGGAGCAGAGCACATCGAGCTTGACGAGCATAACCCGAGAAAATGCACGGATGCCATCGTGGAAATGGGCATTGTGCGATTCAAGAACCGGAAATTGCCCATCGAAATTCCCAAGAACAAGACCACGGCAGTGATGGGGTTTTCCCATGAATACGTAAACTATATGCTGGGCGGGACCTTTCGGTCGTCTTATACCCCTTTGAACGATAATATTATCAACGGACGGATCCGGGGCGTGGCCGGCGTGGTCGGCTGCACCAATCCGAGGGTCAAGCACGACTGGGTCCATGTGGAACTGGTCAAGGAACTCATCAGGAATGACGTACTGGTGCTCCAGACAGGGTGTTCTCAGGTGTCGCTGGGCAAGGCAGGGTTATGTACCCCTGAAGCCGCCCACCTGGCAGGGGCCGGTCTCCGGGAAGTCTGCGAAACGGTGGGTATGCCGCCGGTGCTGGGTTTGGGTTCATGTGTGGACAACAGTCGAATCCTCATCGCCGCTGCTGAAATGGTGAGGGTCGGGGGCCTGGGCGACAGTATCGCGGATCTACCCGCAGCAGGGGCAGCGCCGGAATGGATGAGTGAGAAGGCTATCTCTATTGGACAGTATTTTGTGGCGTCGGGCGTCTACACGGTGTTTGGTGTCACGTTTCCCATTATCGAAGAGACCAAGTTCCATAAACTGCTCTTTGAAGGGCTCGAAGAACTGGGATTTGGAAAGTGGGGTTTTGCGGTTGATCCTTATGAAACAGCCAGAATGATGATAGCGCATATCGACAAGAAACGGAAGGCCCTGGGTATCGACAAGGCAAGGGAGCGGGTGCTCTTTGACATGGCGGCACGACGTGAACTGGAAGCGGCATGACAAAATGAAATATAGTGCGAAGGAGGATGCGAACTGATGGAGAAGTATGTGTGTACGGTATGCGGATATGTGTATGACCCCGAGGCAGGAGACCCTGACAATGGAGTGGATCCCGGTACCGCATTTGCAGACCTGCCGGATGATTGGACCTGCCCGATCTGTGGTGCCACCAAGGATCTCTTTGAACCTGAATAGCAAAAGGCTGCCCCGGATCATTCACGCAGAAGAGATCCGGGGTTCTTCAAAGGGAAACATGCCCGGAACAGGGCAGAACATGAACTGCGCGATTATGCGTGAGTTCTTCGATGGTGTGAACGGAGAGGGGCCGTTATTCTAAGCGGGAGGCGCATGTCACCATGAGACCGGTTGAAATTGCGAAGGATGTCTACTGGCTGGGGGTTATAGACTGGAACATAAGAGATTTTCACGGATACTCAACCTATCAGGGGACTACGTACAACTCCTTTCTCATCGTGGATGAAAAGGTCACCCTGATCGATACGGTAAAAAAGGAATTCGCCGATGAATTGATCGACAGTATCAGCCGTATTGTTGATCCGAAGAGAATAGACTACGTGGTGAGCAATCATACCGAAATGGATCATTCTGGCGGCCTTCCGAGAGTGATGCACCGTATCGGTGAGGACAAACCCATTTATTGCTCCAAGATGGGACAGAGGAACCTTTCCAGACACTTTCCTCAGAAGTGGAATTACCAGCCGGTGGAAAACACCGGAGAGTTGAATATCGGCGGCAGGACTCTCACCTTTCTGGAAACCAGGATGGTCCACTGGCCGGACAGCATGTTCACGTACCTCAAAGAGGATAAGATCCTTTTTTCCAGTGACGGTTTCGGCCAGCATTACGCCTGTCCGGAGCGATTCGATGATCAGGCCGGTGACGCCGTCATGTACCACGCAAAGAAGTATTTCGCCAATATCCTGCTCCTTTACGCACCTCTGATCCTCAAGCTCATCGAGAAGGTTACGGAAATGGGGTTGGAGATCAATATGATCTGTCCGGATCACGGTGTCATATGGAGACAGGATCCCGACAAAATCATCAATGCCTACATCGCGTGGAGCGAACAGAAGCCCAGCCGGAAAGCGATCATTGTGTATGACACCATGTGGCACAGCACGGAGAAGATGGCTGAAACGATCGCGGAAACCCTGGGAAAAGAAGGAGTTCCCGCAATCCCCATGAAACTCAGAACCTGTCACCGGAGCGATATCATAACGGAGATCCTCGACGCGGGTGCCGTTATCGTTGGTTCACCGACCCTGAATAACGGGCTCTTTCCCACTGTCGCGGATTTCTTGACCTACATGAAGGGTCTGAAACCCCTGCATAAGGTGGCCGCTGCATTCGGTTCCTTCGGCTGGAGCGGCGAAGCGGTAAAACTCATCAACCAGGAACTGGAGGCCATGAAGCTTGACGTGGTTGATCCCGGGGTGCGGGTCCAGTATGTGCCCGACGGGGAAGGCCTTGATGCCTGCAGGGAATTGGCCGCAAAGATTGCCCGGGCCCTGCCGGGGCAGGGGGAGTGACGAAAGGGGTTGTGACGGTCTAACCTCCTCCCATTTTCATGAAGCACATGAAAATGCAAGCAGTTATCTCAGTGAAAAGGTAGAAACAGGGGCAGTCTTTTTCGGTTGACAGAGTCATCGCTGTTTATATAGGATAAAAAACATCTTATTTATCCTTTATAAGGAGTCGCCATGCGGGTGACCAGGGCCGGGGAATACGCAGTAAGATGCAGCCTGTACCTCTCATCAAAGGGATCAGGCAAGATCATCACTCGTAAGGAAATCTGCCATGAAATGGAGATTCCCGGTCAATTTCTGACCAAGATCGCCCAGCAGCTCGCCAAAGCGGGGATTCTTGAAATTGTGCAGGGCGCGAAAGGGGGATACAGGCTTCTCATCTCGCCGGAAGTCTTGAGCCTGCTGGATGTCATCGAAGCTATGGAAGGAGAACTATTCCTGAATGATTGTGTCCTCAGACCGGAATCCTGCTTCAGGAGTCCCTCATGCGCCGTCCACCAGGTATGGGAAAAGGCCAGAAATGATCTCAGACAGACATTAAAAGAAGCAACAATGGATAAGATGCTCTCGCAGGAGCACTGCCTGAGGGAGTCAGGATTGAATGGGCACGATGCTGACTCCCGTCGTTATTCCTCGAACGTTGCCTGATCAGGAGAGGAGGATACTGTATGAACGTCTTGTTCCTTTCTCGATTGCAGTTTGCTGCCGCCACCATGTTTCACTTCCTGTTCGTTCCCCTCACGCTGGGCCTTTCTATCTTTGTTGCTGTTATGGAGACCAAGTATGCCAGGACCGGCGACGAAGTCTATTTGAAAATGACCAAGTTCTGGGGAAAGCTCTTCCTTATCAATTTTGCAGTGGGGATCGTGACCGGCATCACCCTTGAATTCCAGTTCGGCACCAACTGGTCCCGCTACTCCGCGTTTGTGGGAGACGTTTTTGGATCCCTCCTGGCCATTGAGGCATCCGCAGCATTTTTTCTGGAATCAACCTTGATCGGGGTGTGGATATTCGGGTGGAAGAAACTCTCCCGGAGAGCCCATGCCACGGTCATGTGGTTCATTGCCGGGGCTTCGAACCTTTCAGCCGTCTGGATCCTGATCGCCAATTCCTGGATGCAGCACCCGGTAGGCTATGTGATCAGGAACGGCAGGGCGGAATTGGCTGATTTTGCCAGGGTTGTGCTCCAGGAATGGGCAGTCCTTGAATTCTCCCATGTGTTCAGTGCCGCTCTTATCCTGAGCTCATTTTTCGTCATGGGCATCAGTGCCTACCATCTTCTCAAAAAGCAGCATGTAGACTTTTTTACCAAGAGCTTTCGCATCGCTCTGGCATTCGGTGTTTTGTTTTCAGTTTTTGAAGTGGTGGAAGGCCACATTCATGGCTCGGACCTGGCGGAAAAGCAGCCTGCAAAACTCGCTGCAATGGAATCCCACTGGGAAACGTCCACCTACGCGCCCAAGTACCTTTTCGCCCTTCCCGATGAGCAGAAAGAACGGAACTCCATCGAGATTCTGCCCATTCCGGGTTTGCTCAGCCTCCTGGCAAAACACAGCCCGAGTGCGGAAGTGGAGGGATTGAAAGCTTTTCCGCGGGATGAGCGTCCTCCGGTTTTCATCAGTTACGCCTCTTTTAACACCATGGTGGCCCTGGGTTTTTATTTTGCCGTGATGACCATCATCGGGTGGTTCAAGCGGAACAGACTGGTCGAGAGTCCCAGGTACCTGAAATTTATGCTGTACTCAATTCCATTGCCGTACCTGGCGGTTGAGTTGGGGTGGATCCTCGCTGAAGTGGGTCGGCAGCCCTGGATCGTATACGGGATCATGAAGACGTCCGATGCGGTTTCTCCCATCGCCACATCACAGGTCTTCGTCAGCTTTCTCGCATTTATCGTGGTGTACGGACTGCTGGGCGCGGTGGGCTACTCGCTCATCATCATGAATGCTCGAAGAGGCCCTGCAACGGTTTAACTGACAAGGAGGACAAAATGGCGCTACAAAATGTGTGGTTTTTACTCTGGGGTCTCCTGTGGGCCATCTATTTCCTTACCGATGGTTTTGATCTTGGTCTGGGAACCCTTCTTCCATTTATTGCCAGGACCGAGGAAGAGAAAAGCGTAGTACACAATGCCATCGGCCCGTTATGGAACGGGAATGAAGTCTGGCTCATTACGGCCGGCGGCGTTACCTTCGCAGCTTTCCCCAGGGTTTACGCGGTGATGTTCAGTTCCCTTTATTCCGCCCTGATGCTTATCCTGTTCGCCTTGATTGTCCGGGGCGTGTCCTTCGAATTCAGGGGAAAGGTTGAGAGCCCTGGATGGAAAAGGATATGGGATACCACCATGTTCCTGGGCAGCTTGCTTCCCGCCATCCTGTTCGGCGCTGCTTTTGCCAATATCTTTCGCGGTATTCCTATTGATCAGCAGGGTATTTACCACGGAAACCTTCTCACCCTTTTGAATCCGTACGGGCTGCTGGGAGGCGTCCTGTTTCTTCTGCTCTTTCTGGTGCATGGCGCTCTCTGGCTTGCTGTCAGGACTGAGGGAAAAATCCATGAAAAGGCGGGCGCGGCTGCGCGGAAACTCTGGCCCGTGCTCCTGGTCGTGGCGGTTATTTTCCTCATTGCCACCAAGTTTGCCACGAACCTGTACGCCAACTACCTGGCGCACCCCGTCCTTTTCGCCATTATCCTTCTTACCGTGCTCGCGCTCCTGGGCACGAGGGTATTCATCGCAAAGTGCGGCGACTGGAAGGCCTGGTTTTCGTCGGCCGTAACCATTGTCGGCGCCACGTTTTTCGGGATTGCCGGCCTCTTTCCCAACATGTTTCCGTCGAGCCTGAATCCCGCGTACAGTCTGACGGCCCACAATGCGTCGTCCAGCCCATTGACTCTGAAGATCATGCTCATTGTGGTGCTCCTGTTCATTCCCATTGTCCTTATCTATCAGATATGGGCGTACAATTTGTTCAAGGGGAAACTTAAGAAAGAAGATCTGGCCTATGAAGAGGCCTAGTCTGAAGCCTGGGCCGGATCTCGTGGGGAAGGTCTGGGAAGAATGGAAGGTCGCGAGTGCGTTTTGAGGAACCTCGAAAGAAGAAATGTCCCGACTGTCTGGAATGCCAGATGTGCGGTGAAACTCGCTGCCGTGTCTGCAGAAAGTATGGCCACGGAAACGGAATCTCCGAGCTGGGCAGCGGTTTCACCCACCGGGAATACCTTGCGTGGAAGAAGAGGCGGATGGAGAAATGCGGTGAAAACACCTCCAGTCATTGACATCAGTGAATGCTCTGATTGTGGTACATGCATTGAGCTTTGTCCCGTGGTGTTTATGCGGAACAGGGAGACAGGCTTGATGGAGGTGCGGGATTTGGAGGAATATCCTCAACAGGAGATACAAGAGGTCATGAGCTACTGTCCACAGGACTGTATAATGCTTTCAGAAGATGCATGAGACAGAGGCCATGGTGGGCAGAGAAGCGTTGAAGGGCCGCAAGCTCAAACAACGAGTCGGGAAGCTCCTGGATTCTCATGACGTTTCCTCAATGCTCACGGAGCTTCACAATTTTCCAGCCAGGAGAGTGATCAATTCTCTTTTCTCTTTTCTTTATCATTCCAACGGTCAAATGAAATGGCATGCCGTAACGGTGATGGGAATCCTTGTGGCGGAGCTCGCTGAACACGACATGGAATCCGCTCGGATCATCCTGCGCCGGCTCATGTGGAACCTGAACGATGAATCCGGAGGAATCGGATGGGGTTCTGCGGAGGCGATGGGCGAGATACTGGCAAACCACAAAGGCCTTGCAACCGAGTATGCAAGTATTCTAATATCCTATATACGGCAAGACGGCAATTTTCAGGAGAATGAATTGGTGCAGCGGGGGGTTCTCTGGGGAATTGCTCGACTTGCACAGGCGAGGCCGGAGCTCGCCCTGGATGCTGTGGCTCATGTGGTGCCGTTTCTCTCATCGCCTGACCCGGAGAAGCGGGGTCTCGCGGTCCGGATCATCGCCTTGCTGCGCGCGGGAGAAGCCCGAGATGCTCTCTTGCATCTTAGGCATGATGAGAGCGAATTCTTCCTGTACCTCGACGGATCGCTTCTTCGCTGCTCCGTAAGCGAGATGGCACAATGGGCCCTGGAAAAGAAACCGCCTGCGGCACCTTGATCGAACATTGAAGAACCAGTACTGCCTGACCATTTTCACCGCATGTTCGCGACCAAGAGGTCGCTCCTACAGGGACTGATTGTGAACGGCCGGCAGGAGCAACGTCCACGTTGCGAACGCAACGGGGTATTCAATTGCTCCATCGCTGCGCTGGTCAAAATAACCCGTTGCACGGATACTCGCAAGCAGTTAGTGCCCATCCACGAATAGAATTTGGGCACGAGTGAGGTTCCAATCCACAAACGGAGGAGAAGGGAGTGAAAGTATGAAGACGCGTTATGCAAACCCCTATGTCATCGGCGCATTCCTGGGGCTGGTACTGCTGTTCACTTACTACACCATGGGAAGAGGACTTGGTTCATCTTCTTCGTTCGCACGGATCGCTACGGCCGGCGTGCACCTGGTGGCTCCCGAACATGCGGCGGCCAACAAGTATTACTCACAATACCTCGCCGGCGGAAGATCGCCCCTCATGGCGTGGCTGGTATTTCTCACCTTGGGGGCGGGACTCGGGGGTCTATTTTCCGCCTTTATTTCCAAGAGAGTCAAAGGCGAGGTCATCCGGGGGCCTTCCATCGGGGTCAGCGCTCGGCTCTGGCTTGCCCTCTTGGGAGGGGCGCTTTCCGGATTCGCCGCCAGACTTGCCCGGGGGTGTACCAGCGGACAGGCGCTGACCGGTTCTTCGGAGATGGCCTTCGGAAGCTGGGTCTTCATGTTTTCAATCTTTGCGGGGGCTTACGCGACCGCCTATTTTCTGAGAAAGGAGTGGCGGTGATGGGACCTCTCTACAAATTCGGATGGTTTGATTTCGCTTACAGCCTCCAACTTGCCGGATTGATCGGGTTCATGTTCGGGTTCCTGCTGGAACGCGCAGGATTCGGGGACGCGAGAAAGCTGGTAGCTATCTTTTATCTCAGGGATTTTGCGGTCCTGAAAGTAATGTTTACGGCCATCGTTGTGTGTATGCTGGGGCTCCTTTTCTTTTCAGTGTTCGGCTGGATTGATCTTTCGAAGGTGTACCTCCTGCCGACCTATATCTGGCCCCAGATTGTCGGAGGATTCGTCCTCGGAATGGGGTTTGTCATCGGCGGCTACTGCCCGACCACGTCTGTGGTGTCTGCAGTCTCAGGGAAACTGGACGGATTGATTTTTCTGGTGGGAATGGTCCTGGGGTCAATTATTTTTGCCGAACTCTTTCCAGTCCTTGAAAGATTTTACTCTTCCGGAAGCATGGGGGCCGTGCGGTTGTCGGATGTCCTGAAGATCAACTCGGGACTTATCGCCCTGCTGGTGTGCCTGATGGCGGTCGGTGCATACTGGTTGGTGGAAAAAGTGGAAAACAGGCTTGGAGACCCCGAAACCCTGCCTGTCGGATCCAGAAAGGTAAAAATAGGGGCTGCTGCGCTCCTTATCGCCCTTGGTCTGGTCCTTGCTATCATCAACCCCGACCGGATCGCAGCGAAAAAGAGCCCGGCAGCTATGCAGAAGAAGCCCAAAACGGAAGCGGTCCAAAAGGTCCCTCCAAAACCCTCTGAGCCGGAATCTTCCGGAGCTGTGATCCAGGAAGACGAAGGATGCTAGTCCGCTGTGCATTCAGTATGAAGCCCTCCTGCCAATCACCCGGAAAAAGGGTCAATACGCGGCATGCCCTTTTTCAAGGATGGCCGGATGTTCAATAGCCTGGTAGAGCTCTCCCCTGAAAGGAAACCGAGTGGTAAATGGAGACAGTCTTGAAATCAAGAGGCAAATAGGAGGAAAAAGAGATATGGAAGAAAAGGCCGTAAAGATGTATTCACTGAGCACCTGCAGCCATTGCAAGGCCACCAAGAGGTTTCTGAATGAGTGCATGGTGCAGTATGATTTTACGGATGTGGATTTGCTCGAAGGAGAGGAGCGGGCGGCCATCCTCGATGAAGTGCGGAAATGGAATCCGAACTGTTCGTTCCCGACCATCATTATCGGGGACAAGGTTATCGTAGGGTATAAGGAAAATGAAATCAGAGAGGCACTCGGCCTCACAACTGATGAATAAACACTGTTCGAGACTCTGATAAAGGTCAAGGGCCAAGGAAAAGGAGAGGGATTCATGTTTGTCCTCGGATTGCAGGGGAGTCCGCGCGGAAAGGGAAACACTGCCTCCCTGCTCGCCGCCTTTCTGGAGGAAGCGGAAAATCTGGGCGCCCGCACGCGGCAACTGGATGTGGCGAAACTGAACATCCGTCCGTGCCAGGAATGCGGGACCTGCGACAGAAAAGGCTTCTGTCCGCTCGATGATGATATGCAGGAGGTGTATCGCCTGCTCTGGAAAGCCGATTTGATCGTGATGGCGACGCCCATTTTCTTTTATGGACCGACTGCCCAATTGAAGGCCCTGATCGACCGGTCCCAGGCCCTGTGGGCGCGAAAATATACCCATAAGCTCACGGATCCCGGTCGGAAGTGGCGAAAAGGGTTCATGCTGGCCGTGGGCGCCACGAAAGGAAAAAACCTCTTTGAGGGCACCGAATTGACTGCCAAGTACTTTTTCGATGCGGTTGGGGCTCATTTCGAGGGGAGTCTGGGATATAGGATGATAGAGGAGCGCGGTGACATAGCGCAGCATCCCACCGCCCTTGCGGATGCAAGGGGAAAGGCGGCCGATCTGGTTGGACCGCTCCTCAAAAAGAAAAAGATCCTTTTTGTCTGCAGGGAAAACGCCTGCAGGAGCCAGATGGCGAGTGCCTTTGCGCAGTTCCATTTCGGCGACCGGTTGGATGTTGAAAGTGCGGGAAGCGCGCCGGCAGCAGAGATAGACCCGGACATGGTAAGAGCCATGAGGGAAAAAGGCATCGACATGGCCTACCGGAGACCCGCATCATTGGATGCAGTACTGGAATTCTTTCATCCCGAATTGATCGTACCCATGGGCTGTGAAGAGGCCTGCCCTCTGTTTCCCGGCGCCGGAGTCGAGCAATGGGATATCCCTGATCCTGCGGGAAAGGGGATCGCCTTTATGCGCGAGATCAGGGATGAGCTTGAAAAGAAGGTGAAGAGCCTTTTTGGCGATACGATTAATTGACCGGCCTTTTTGTTTGCACTCCTCCGCACATCTCCTGCCTCATCTGAAATCCCTTTCGGTTCCTTGACTTGGGTTATTCCATTATTAATTTGTATATGCGATGCGGGTATGAAAAGACGACCAGGTATTGGATGGCAGTGAGAAATGCTGAAGCCAAAGGAAGGAGAAGGTCATGGAAAAGACGACACTTTCGATCCCCAATATTAGTTGTCACCATTGTGTGATGAGCATTAAGAACGAGCTAGGCGAAATTCGAGGAGTCTCGAAGGTGGAAGGCGACCCCGGGGCAAAGGAAATTACCGTGGAATGGGAAGCACCGGCCACCCTGGAAACTATCAAGGCTACCCTGAAGGAAATAAACTATCCAGCTGCCGGATAAAGAGGCAAAAATGGCCGCGAAAACCGTAACTCTTCCAGTGACGGGAATGTCCTGTGCCAGTTGCGCACTGAACATCGAGAGAAACGTCAAGAAGCTCGAAGGAGTCAAAGGGGCCAGCGTCAATTTCGCTTCCGAGCAGGCTAGCGTGGAATATGACTCTGACCAGCTTGAGGTGAAAGATCTGGTGGGAAAAATTCAGGATGCAGGCTACGAAGTTGCACATGCGTCCGTGGAATTTCCGGTCACCGGCATGTCATGCGCGAATTGCGCCATGAACATCGAGCGGGCCTTGAAGAAGAAGGTGCCGGGGGTGGTGAACGCTTCGGTAAATTTTGCTTCGGAGCATGCATTTGTGGAGTATATCCCCGGCCTCACCGGCATCGACGAGATAATCAATGCCGTCGAAGGCGCGGGCTACGGTGCAATACGACCCAGTGAAGAGGTGGGTGAAGAAGATGCCGAGCTTGCCGCGCGCAGGGCCGAGATACGGGATCAAACGATTAAATTCGCGGTGGGAATCCTTTTTACTGCGCCCCTCTTTTTCCTCAGTATGGGGAGGGACTTCGGTATCCTTGGGCCCTGGAGTCACGCCCTGTGGGTTAACTGGCTCTTTTTTGCACTGGCAACACCGGTACAGTTTTATACAGGCTGGGATTACTATTACGGGGGATGGAAGAGCTTAAAAATCGGCGGGGCAAACATGGACGTTCTGGTGGCCATGGGCTCTTCTGTGGCCTATTTTTATTCCCTGGCGGTGCTCCTCTATTCGCCCCTGGGGGAACACGTCTATTTCGAGACATCAGCCGTCATCATTACGCTTATCAAACTGGGCAAGATGCTGGAGTCGAGGACCAAGGGCCGGACAGGCGGGGCCATACGGAAACTTATGGGATTGCGGCCGAAGACGGCCACTGTTCTGGAAAACGGGAAGGAAATCGAGATCCCTCTTTCCATGGTGAAAATAGGACAAGTGATCATTGTACGGCCGGGCGAGAGCATACCTGTGGACGGTCTGATTCTGGAGGGGGAATCGACCGTGGATGAATCCATGCTCACGGGCGAATCGATTCCGGTGGACAAGAATCCCGGCGACACCGTGGCGGCGGGTACGATCAACGGGGACGGCCGTCTTAAATTTGAGGCAAAGCGGGTCGGAAAAGATACCGCCCTGGCCCAGATTATTCGCATGGTCCAGGAGGCCCAGGGCAGCAAGGCACCGGTACAGGCCCTGGCGGATAAGGTCGCTGCGGTGTTCGTCCCTGGTGTGATAGGAATCGCAGTCATTACATTTATTATCTGGTGGAGCCTGGGAGGTGCATTTGTGCCCGCCATGATACGCCTGGTCGCGGTCCTTGTGATTGCCTGTCCGTGCGCCTTGGGCCTTGCCACTCCCACCGCTATTATGGCGGGCACAGGCAAAGGGGCCGAGACCGGTGTGCTTTTTAAAAACAGTGAGGCCCTGGAAACCGCAACCAAATTGCGCACCCTGGTTCTCGATAAGACCGGGACCATTACCGTGGGGAGACCGTCCGTGGTGAATATCGTCTCTTTTGATCCCTCTTCAGTTGGAGATAAAGAACTCCTCCGCCTCGCCGCTGCGGTGGAAAGGGGTTCTGAACACCCCCTTGGGAAAGCGATCGTCAAGGAAGCGGAAGCAAGGAGAATAGACCTTCCCGAACCGCAGGATTTTGTTGCCTTCAGGGGCCTCGGCGTACAGGGGAAGATCGATGGGAAAGAGATTCTGGTGGGAAAATCCGGGTGGTTTGATGAAAAACAGATAGATCTCGCTGTTGCACAGGATCAGATCCATGCGCTCCAGGCCGAGGGCAAGACGGTGATGGTTGTGGTAGTGGAAGAAAAGGCCGCCGGTTTGATTGCCGTATCTGATGTCCCGAAACCGGAATCGGAGGAGGCTATCGCGCAACTGCATCACCAGCATCTCAAGGTTGTCATGCTCACCGGAGACAACGAGCAGACAGCAAAGGCGATAGCTTCCCAGGTACATATCGACGATGTGGTCGCCGAAGTCCGTCCGGAGGAAAAGGCAGGCAGGATTAAGGCCCTCCAGGAGGGAGGGAATAAGATCGGCATGGTAGGTGACGGTATAAACGATGCTCCGGCGCTGGCGCAGGCGGATGTCGGCTTTGCCATCGGGACAGGGACCGATGTTGCCATAGAGGCAGGGGATGTGATCCTGGCGAGCGGCAACCTGACCGGTATTTCCAAGGCCGTCCACCTGAGCAGGAAGACCATGCGGACCGTAAAACAGAACCTCTTCTGGGCCTTTGCCTATAATGTTGTCCTTATCCCGATTGCAGCAGGGATCCTCTATCCTTTCACGGAAGTGCCGGACTTTTTGAGACATCTGCATCCGATCCTGGCGGCGCTGGCCATGGCCGTGAGCAGCATCACCGTCGTCTCCAACAGTCTTCTCCTCTACAAAACGAAGGTGTAACTCTTTTATCACGCACGATATCGGTCGGCTTCCGGTCGTGGAACACGGGGAACTGATCGGCATTGTTACCCGGTCCGATACCATGCGGTACTTTTATGATATGCTGCCTGAGTGAAAAACCTCTCCAGCACTGTCCTTGTCATTTGCCGGGAAATAATTTTGCCATATCAGGAAGCTGCTTAAAGGTTTTCAGGAATTGATCGGTTCTCGTGAAGAGTCGCGACTGCAGAATTTTCAGGATGCCCTCCATAATCCGGTAGCCGAACAGATGATCTTCATCCATGATTTTCCGCAATTCCGTTCCTGAAATCGTTATTAATTCACAGGGCTCAGAGCAGGTGGCATTCGCTGTGTACAAGGACCCCGGCACGATTGCCGACCAGCCGAAAGGATCTCCCGGTTTCACGGCTTCAAGGGAGATCATGATGGTGTCTGAGGCCTTCAATTCCAGGAGGACTTTCCCTGTCAACAGCATATACAGGGTGTCGGCCTCCTGTCCTTCTTCAAAAAGCAGGGCCTTTTCACCGAACAGACGGAGTTGAGTCAACGGCTGTATTTTTTCCAGCAGATGGTCTTCAAGAGAAGTCATTAACCAGATTTTCTTCAGATCGTCCAGCGAAACCATACTCTTCCCTCCAAACAGAATAGTCGTGTTGTAACTATTCAGGTTGTTTAGCCCCTTACGACCAGATGTGAACTCAAAAGGGGCAGAAAAGTTCTTTTGAGATCACACTACAGACAGCCTTATCAACTCAAAAGAAAGATAATGACCAGGAAAAGAGCCGCCATAGCCGCTCCGAGCCCTGCCGGTATAACGCCTCTGACGAGATTGTAGTAAAGGCTGGATTTCTTGATTTCCAGCCTTTTGAACCGGATGCCCTTCAAATACCAGTAGGTGACAAAAGGCAGAAGGGCAAGCCGTGCCATACCGTCCCGGGCAAACCGCGCCAGGAAACCCGCAACCCCTTTCACAAAAATTCGATCGGAATAGTTGTTGATCCCATTGAGGCTCAGGTCCATGGCCTGGTAGACCAGACGTCCTCCTTTTCTGTAAAACCAATCAGTGTCAATGGAGATGGTCTCCGTCCTCTTGAGAAGCGGCAGAAAAAGAAAGAAGACCAGAGCCGAAAACATAAGCAGCTGCAGCTGAGAAATTACGTGCGTAAATGAGTATGCACTGTAATGGACGGGAAAGGGGAGGACATTGTACAGTGGCTGGGGAAATACACCCAGGAACAGACACAAGAAGGACATGAAAGCCATGGCCAGGAGCATTGATTTATTGGTTTCACCGGGCCGCAGTCCCTTGTCCTTTGCGAAAAAGACGAAGTACGGGAACTTTATCCCCGCGTGGAGGAAGACCCCTGCGGATGCTATTTCGAGAACGAGCCAGACCCATGCAAGGTGTTCATGGATCGCGCCGTCAATGATCAGGGACTTGCTTGTAAACCCGCTGGTCGCAGGAAAGGCGGAAATGGAAGCCGCACCCACGGCCCCGAAAATCAATGTCCACGGCATGGTCTTGTAAAGACCGCCCAGATCCGTGCACTTGCTTTTCCCGGTCATGTAGAGCACCGATCCTGCGGACATCCACAGGAGCGCTTTATAGATGATGTGGCAGAAGGCATGCGCAACCGTGCCGTTCAGGGACATCATGGTGCCTATTCCGACTCCGGTGATCATAAAGCCCACCTGGTTGATGATGCTGTAGGCCAGAATTCTCCTGGCGTCGTTCTCCAGAAGTGCATAAATGATCCCGTATATGGTCATTATACAGCCGATCCAGATGAGTATCTCCCATCCGGGAAACCCGCGCACCAGGGTATACACAGCCGTCTTGGTGGTATAGGCACTCAGGATGACCCCTCCGGTGACCGTGGCCTCGGGATACGCATCGGGGAGCCATGCAGAAAAGGGCGGCGCTGCGGCGTTCACCAGAAAACCGATAAGGATCAGGTAGGTCCCGAAATTCCTCTCCGTCATGGCGCTGAATGCGATGGAGCCGGTCTCGGAAATGGTAAGCACTATGCCCGCCAGGAGGCACAGTCCCCCGAAGACATGGACCATGATATATCTCATGCCGGCGGCCTGAGCCTTTTCTGTCTTCCTTCCCAGGATCAGGAAGGTCGAAGCGACAGCCATGACCTCCCAGAAAAAATAGAGGGACACAAGATCGCCCGCAAAGACCACTCCCAGGGAACTGCCTATGTAAAAGAGCGCGGCCATATGCTGGGTGTTGTCCTTCAGGTAAAAGGCATAGATGAAGGCGGCAAAGGCGTTCAAGGTAAAGATATACCCGAAGACCTTGCTCAGTTTATCGACCCTCAGGAAGGTGAGGTCGAATCCAAAGAAATGGGTATGCCACGATGAGCCGGGCGCTAATTGGAAGACGACAAAAAATGCAGCAGCAGGCAAGAGTATCACGTAATAGGACTTTGCTTTTCCTGTGAAAAGCGGAACGAGCAGGGCTCCGAGAATCAATAATGCAGCAGGGGGAAAATTACTTGCCATAGTAGTTCTCTTTTACCTTCAATACCAGGCCGACCAGCTTTGAAAACAGGATAAGCGCTACGCAGGAGACAAAACCCAGGAGTGCATAAAAGCCGAAGAAACCATCAAAGCCGAAGTGTGCCTCTCTGTGCGTAAAAAAGTCGGGGATGAGCGTCAATCCACAAAAAACATACAAGAAGATCCACAGCCTCCTGATATTTTCAGGCCGGTCAAAAAAGTCGAATTTCTTCTTTTTTTCCATGGTTCCCTCCAATTACATTCCAACAGCCATCTCAGCAAGCCGGAAGAAGATATCCGGATAAAAGAACAGAAAGAGAGAGATGACGGCCGTCAAAACAAGCGGCGCAACGCACCAGACCGGGCCCTCCTGTACCTTATTCTCGAACAGGGCCTCTTCATCCGAACAGAAAAAAGCCTTGTAAACAACGGGCAGAAAATAAGCTGCGTTGAGCAGGGAACTCAGGAGCAGAACGACGAGCATCGGCCATTGATTGGCCTCGAGCGTTCCGAGCACCAGGTACCATTTGCTGAAAAAGCCCCCCGTGGGCGGAAGCCCGATAACACTCAAAGCCCCCACAAAGAAAGCGGCCATGGTTACCGGCATCCGTCTCCCTATTCCCACCATTTCGCTGATATACTTTTTTCCTGTGCCCACAAAAATGGCCCCAGCACAGAAGAAGAGCGTAATCTTGCCGAAGGCGTGCATCGCGATGTGGACTATTCCCCCCTCCATGCCTTTCGGCGAGAGGAGCGCAACACCGAGAACGATGTAAGAGAGCTGGCTAATGGTTGAAAAGGCAAGTCGTCTCTTCAATTCATCTTGAGAAAGGGCAATAAGGGAACCCACCAGAATAGTAAAAGACGCTATGTAACATACGACCGTGCCCAGGTGAAAAGAAGAGAGAATGCCCACCCCGAAGATACCGGTCAGGATCCGCACGATGCTGAATACACCTACCTTCACAACGGCCACAGCGTGAAGCAGTGCGCTCACCGGCGTCGGGGCAACCATCGCGGCAGGAAGCCAGGCATGAAAGGGCATGATGGCGGCCTTGGCAAAACCGAAGAGAAGCATCAAGAGAAGGAGTGTCACAAGGGCCTTGGAAGTGGTGTCCGCCAGGAGGCCGTGAGCCGAAAATTCCAGGCTGCCGGTGAGGTGGTACACGACAAGCATGGCAGGGAGTACCAGGCCGATGGAAGTGCCGAGAATGTACGTCAGGTATTTGCGGCCTGATTGGCGGGCTTCCGGGTCCTGATGGTGGGTCACCAGCGGGTAGGTGGCGAGTGAAAGCATTTCGTAAAAGAGGTAGAGCGTGAGCAGGTTCGCGGAAAAGGCCACCCCGATGGTCGCGGAGAGCGCCAGAGCAAAGAAACAGAAATACCTGGACTGGCTGTGTTCCTTGAGCCCGCGCATATATCCGATCGAGTACGCGCTGGTTATGATCCACAGGGAGGAGGCCACCAGCGCGAACAGCATGCCCAGCGAGTCTACCTTGAACTCTATGGAGGCACCTGGGAGGAATTCCCAGAGGGTGTAGGAAAATTGCGTTCCCCTGAGCACTGCCGGAAGCATGGAAACGACGATAAGGAATTTTGCTATTGCCGCGGCAAAGGTCCACATTTCACGGATATTTTCTTTGCGGCTCGATGCGATCAGCGGGACCGCGCAGATGGATACCAGCACGGCGAGCAAGGGTCTTATGGAATGGATGACCTCCATTAACCGATTCCTTTCGGCAGGACGGGGACGATTATGTGGTTGACGATGGTTCCGCTGTAGATGCCCACGACAATCAGACTGACCGCTACCAGCAGCAGGGGTATCAGCATGGAGAGCGGGACCTCTTCTATGATGCCTCGCTTCGGAGCAACTCCATGGAGAGGGTTCATGGGTTCAAAATAGGCGATTTCAATGACCCGGAAAAAGAGTACGATGTTTATAAGGCTGCTGAAAAGGAGGGCCGCCATAAAACCGTACTGCCCGGCCTGGATCGCTCCCGAAATCAGGTACCATTTGCTGAAAAAGCCGCAGGTGGGAGGGACTCCGATAACGCTGAGAGCACCCGCAACGAACCCGGCCATGGTCACGGGCATCTTGCGAAACAGGCCTTTCAAATCCTCGAAGCCGACTTGTTTAACCTTGTATGCAATATTCCCGACAGCCAGAAACAGGCACAGAGTCATAATGGCATCATTGAGGATGTGAAGGATTGCGCCGCTCATCCCGAGCCGGTTTCCCAGCCAGAGACCTCCCACCATGTACCCGATCTCGGAAACAATGATGTAGGTGAGCATCTTTTTCAGATTTCTCTGGGTGAGGGCCAGGAGCGAGCCCATGATAATGGCGAGACATGCCAGCCATACAAGAGCGGGACCTATGTGCAGCACGTGGAAGCTGAAGTCCGGCAAAAATACAGAGAAGACCAGGCGGATCATCACGTATACCATGACCTTGGTCATCAGCGGGGCTATGACGCTGCTGGCAGGATTGGGCGCATAGGTATATGCGTTGGGAAGCCATGTATGGAGCGGGAAAAAGGCCATCTTGATGCAAACCCCGACCATACAGAATATGAACGCCACGAGCACGGCCTTTGAATGATAAATGGGCGGAAGAAGAGAGGCAATGTCGGCCATATTCAGAGAACCGGTCATGATGTAAAGGTACCCGATGCCTAGCAGATAGAAACAGGCGCCGACGGTCCCGATAAAGACATAGTTCAGACTGGCCAAGGGAGCCCTGTCCGGTTTGCCGAGTGCTATGAGCGCGTAGGCGGTGAGGGAGGCAATCTCCAGGAGGACGTAAAGATTGAACACATCCCCGGTTACGGTAATGCCCATCAGGCCCATGGCAAAAAGCACGTAAAGGGCGTAGAAGATGCCCTTCTTTTCGGGAAAATCTCTTTGAACGCTCTTGTGGGCGGCAACGAGATTGACGAGGGCAACTGAAGAGACCGCTACAAGGACCAGAGCGTTCAGGAGGTCGATGCGGTAGGCAATGCCCCAGGGCGGCATCCAGCCGCCCATGTGGTATTCCACGACACCCACGTCAAGGACTTTGAAGAGCAGGCCGATGGCACAGAATACCGAAGTGCCGAGTGCCACGAGGGCCACGGGAAAACAAAGAGATTTTTTGACCCAGCTCAGCCCACTGATAATAAAGGCGGAAAGGAGCGGAACGGTCACAAGGAGAACAGGATAATGCTGGCTCATTTCTCTCTCAGGCGCATAAGAATTTCGTCTTCTTCCAGCGTCTTGTACTGCTGGTAGATCTTCACTGCAAGTGCCAGGGCAACTCCAAAAGTGGAAACAGAGACCACTATCGCCGTAAGCATGAGGACATGGGGAAGTGGGTTGATGTAATCCGCCACTCTGATGGCGTGCTCACCCATGCCCGCGTGTTCCTCAATAATGGGGATCGTAGCTCCCTTTTTGCATCCGATAGAGACATAAAAGAGGATGATGGCCGTCTGGAAAATATTCATGCCAACCAGTTTCTTGATGAGGTTGTTCTTCGCGATCATGGCGTAAAGACCGATCATCATCAGAATGATGTAAAGCCAGTAATTATATTTTCCAACAACGTGATGGATCAGCGCTTCCATATATCAGAGTCCCTCATCATGTCTTCCCTCTGAGACAATATTTACATAAATGCAAACCATAACGGCCATAACCGCGATGAAAACCCCGGTTTCGATGCCGAGGATTCCGTAAGCCCGTGCCTCTATTTTATTGAACGGAAATATGCGTGCCAGTTCCTTGTAATTCAGGAAATTGCCCCCAAGGAGGAGGCACAGTGCCCCAATTCCAGCATAAATAAAGACGCCCAGGGCAGCTAACAGGCCGTCGGTTTTTTCTTTGAATCGGCGGAGGGCCGTCCTGAGATCAAAGGCGATAGCCAGAATGATAAAACTTGCCCCGAAAATGACACCGCCCTGAAATCCTCCTCCCGGGCTCTCGTGACCGTGAGCAAGGACATACAGGGCGAAAAGCTGGATGAACGGGACGAGAAAACGCGAAACCGTTTTGATGATCAGGTCGTAGGGCGTCCATATGGTGTCGATTCTTTCGAATTCCTTCGATTTCTCGGGGATGGTTTTTTCCCCTTTGACGCGAAGAGTGACCCCGGTAGAAATGTGCCGGTAGTACCGGTCTTCCTCCTTTCGCTTGAATACCCTCAAGAGAATGAGACAGCTCATGCCCGCGGCAAAAATGACGGTGGTCTCAAACATGGTGTCATACCCACGATAATCAGCCAGGATAGATGTCACGGCGTTCGGAACATCGGTCTCTTCCAGGGTTTTCTGAATATAGCGCGGCGACACGTGGGTGTTGGCAGGGGAATTGGGATCGCCCCAGCGCGGGAAATCCTGTGTGGCATACAAGAGGAGCGCTCCGCTCAGACAGACTATGATAAAACCGATTTTTTTCAATCCTTGGTCCTCCTGGTCGTCCTGAATACCGCGGCCACAAAAAAGACGGTACTGACCCCGGCGCCCACGGAGGCCTCCGTGAATGCCACGTCCACCGATCCCATAATGGCCCAGAGGAGACACATCATGAAACTGTAGGCGCCGAAGAGAATCGCGCAGCCGAGGAGATCTTTCACGGAGATGGCTGCTATGGCGCAAACGATGACCAGTGTCAGGATAAAAATGTCCAGTTGCGGTATCATAATCCTTTCTCCTGTTTCTCATGTATTTCTTTTGTCCAGGGTCTGAGTCCGGCCCGCATTCCCGCATCAACAATGGAATGGGTAGCTGTGGGGCTGGACAGAAAGATGAAGACCACGATGAGTATCATCTTTGCGCTGACCAGCACGGAGGACAACGTCAGGTCGTGGAGATTGTAGAGGGCCATCCCGGCAATCATCAGGAGTGAACCGGCGGTATCCAGTTTGCCGGCAGGATGGAGGCGTGTGTAGAAGTCGGGAAACCGGAGGATACCAACGCCGCCGCCGGTAAAAAAAACGAGCCCGAACAGGAGCAGAAAGGCAACAGCAAAGTCCATTACAATAATCTCCTCTTTATTCTGCAACTCCTTGATTGCTTCTCACTATCGGAACGTCGACCGGGCCGTTATCTTCATTCCTCAACCGGCCGAGGGGCTCAACCGGTCAACGGGCCAACCGGCCAACTTATTTGTATGGCGGTTCTTCATAAAGCCCCTTGCGTTTCTGGAAGTAGCGTGATCCGGCAAGAACAGCAATAAAGTTGAGCATCGCATATGCCAGGGCGATGTCTACGAACATATCTACCCTCTCGTAGAGCACCCCGATGATCAGGAGCAATACCACTGTCTTGCTCCCAATGGCATTCACCCCAATCAAGCGGTCCAGCACTGTAGGCCCAAAAACACCGCGATAGAGCGAGAAGAGCATCAAGACACAGAGGAAAAGGCCGACAAAAAGGAAAAAGGTGTGCATTAGTCTTCTCCGAATGCCCTTGCGACCCGTGCCTCCATTTCTCCTGGAAGGGCCTCAGCAGATACCGTATCAATGGCATGAACCTTGAAATCGCCGTCTACAGAGACCGAAACAGTAATTGTTCCGGGGGTCAGGGTGATGGAATTGGCAAAAGTGACCAGTGAGAGATCTTTTGTCAACTTGCTTTGGAAACGGATGATCTGGGGGTCAATAAGTTCTATCATTTTCGGGTGAAATGTCAGATACAGGACATGCAGGTTGGCAAGCCAGATCTGGTACAGGAGCCAGGGGACATATATCAGGAAACGCCACACGTAAAGCAGGAGGTTTTCCGGTTTGCCTTCGGGAAACAGGAGATCGCTGGAGATGTAGGCGACGAGCGCACAGGAGAGAAGGCCCAGAACGAGGTGCAACACATCGAACTTTCCCGAGAGAAGTATCCACAGAGCGAAGAGGGCGCCGAAGGTAGCGAGAAATGGGAATACTTTTGATTTCTTCGGCACGGGGGATGCGGAATCCTTTCCAGGGTTCTTTAAAGCGCTTTCATTCGAGTTCATTTCTTCTAGCGATTGCTCCTCCATAGGATCTGACATCCTCAGCATAAAGCGATACGGATGGTGAATGTGGTGCCTTCTCCCGCGCAGCTTTCACACGTCATATCGCCACCCAGCTTTTTCACGATATTGTGGCAGATGGTCAGCCCGAGCCCGGTTCCCTTGCCTGATGGTTTCGTGGTAAAAAAGAGATCGAAAATTTTCGCCTTTACATCATCACTCATGCCTGTTCCGGAATCCGAAACATGAATTTCGACCTCCTTTTCAGTAGCCGCCGTCCGAAGAGAGATTTGTCCCTTTTCTTCTCCTTTTTCCTTGATCGCGTAAATCGCGTTCGTCAACAGGTTCACAAAGATCTGTTCCAACTGCTTCGGATCGGATTTCAGGATGAGAGGCCCATCTGCAAATTCATACAGGATATCTATGTGCTTGTATTTCAGCTCCGGTTTGAGAAAGGCTACTGTTTCCCTGAGCAGTTCATGGATATCGATCTCTTTTCTGGCAGGTTCCGTGTCCCTGGCAAAGCCGAGGACCTGCTTTGTTCTGCTCCTGCAGCGTTTTGTCTGCTCGATAATATCCTCGAATATTTTTTCCAGTTCCTCACGATCTTCCTGCTGGAGGTCTTTGGCGTCCTTTGTCACCACCGCGCCCCATCCGGCCGCCTCATTGATGACTGCCAGGGGGTTGTTTATTTCATGGGCCACGCCCGCGGCGATGCGGCCCATCTCGGCCAGCCTGTCCACGCGGATCAAATCTTCCTCGAGTTTCTTCCAGCGGGTGATATCGTGACAAATGCCCACCGTTCCGATACTCTTTTTATCAGCATTCTTCAAGTCAATGAGCGAGACATTGAAATAGACGGTGTGCCCCTCCCTGTGCAGGAAAGGAAAATCCATACTCACGGCGCTGCCCTGATTCCGGGAATCTTCAAGGAGGTTTTGCAATACCAGGGGGTCCAGGGCGGAGTCTTTAAGGTGGCGTCCTATTACTTCTTGCTGTGTGTACCCCAGCGCTTTTTCTCCTCCCTGGTTGAATGAGACGAGAAAACCATCCACATCGGTTACAAAAATCATGTCTTGGGAATGCTGG
The DNA here is from genome assembly GCA_964581175.1 of uncultured Desulfobacteraceae bacterium. Lineage (GTDB taxonomy): Bacteria > Desulfobacterota > DSM-4660 > Desulfatiglandales > Desulfatiglandaceae > B46-G9. The sequence continues at coordinate 98,938 of CAZONI010000001.1, read as the reverse complement.
AGAACGGACCGGAGGAAATCGTGGGCTCGAAGGATATCAAATTCGGTCCTTCCATTTATCCGATATATCCCTTTTTTGGAAGTGCCTCCCCGCCGTGGAAGGAGAACGGACTTGATCCTTTCTATCAAAGATTTTCTGCCGGCATCATTCATCTTTCAATAGGGATCCCCGTTCCTGCTGGTCTCTCAAGGCGACTGGAACTTCCGCTTCTTCTTTCGCTGCTCCGGATCACGATCACTGCCAGATGAATGTTTTTCACCTGTCAACCCAAATGAACGCAAAGATTCGAACGGGGAGAGCACTCGTCGAGGATCGAATAACTCAGCAATTTGTGGAGTACCTCTACCGGCTTCTCTCCGTGGGATCACTCGATTCCATAAATCTTTCGCAGTTCTTTGATTGCCTTCTTTATCCCTTTGGCGCCCATGCCTGAGCGATAGATTTCTTCGACCTGTTCTTTGAATTTGACGGCTTGCACTTCTTCCTTCTTTTTGGAGGCTTCCTTTATCGTTTCAACAAGATTTTCGTAATCAATGGGCTTAAGGAGGTACTTGTAGGCGTCCTGCTGGCCGCTTTCAAGGGCCGTATCTATCGAGCCATGACCGGTGAGAACGATACACTGAATCAGCGGTTGGATTTCCTTGAGGCGTTTCTGTGTTTCAACACCGTCAATTCCCGGCATTTTCAGGTCTACGACCGCTACGTCGAAAAAGTCATTGGCCGCCACCTCCAGGGCCTCTTCTCCTGAAAAGGTGGCCTTTACAGTGAAGCCTTCTCTGAGCAGTCGTTTTGACAAATACTCCAGGAGAGTCTGTTCATCGTCTATAAGAAGAATCTTGATATCTGGTCTGTCACTCATGGTCGGCTCCTTGCTATCGATAAGGATTTAGGGGGGAGGTTTATGATGGCAAGATTTATACTTTGCCGGATTTTTTCTGTCAAGCCATTTTCCCCGGGTGTGAAAGAATCAGCGGATTCCAGCTTGACACGGAAGACACCCGGGATCTATAATAGCCTGCGAAGGGAATAAAATCTTGAATTTGCTTCTTTCGGTTGCTTATTTTTTCTCCAGAATCAAGAAATGAGTCTCTTTAAGAAAGAGCTTGTAATATCGGAGATAAGGTGGGCAAGGTGCTTCGAGGGCATACCTCTGGATATGATCCTCGTCTGAAGCTGAACGTGATTTTTCCTTTGAAATCTCCTTCTGACGATCAACTTCTCTTTCCTATTCTCCCCTATCTCTTTTTCTCCCGAGCATCCGAGGAAAGCAATCGTGCTTCCTTATGGGTCTCAAGAACGCCCTCTGGTTTCTACTCTACTAAACTCACCACCTCCGACGAAGGACCCGGGTAGGTTCTGTCAAACCGGGAAACCGGGCCCGAAAGGCAGATCTGTCCTCTCCGTACCTATGTCGTGATGCCAGGCGTCCGGGAGTATTCTGTCAGCGGAATGGAAAGGAGATAGAGGGGGGTGAAGCATGGAAAAGGGAAAGACGATCCTGATCGTTGATGATGATCCTGATTTTACTGCCGCAATCGTGAAGATCCTTGCTTCGGCAGGATATGACGTGTGTACGGCAGGCGACGCCAGAGAGGGTATGTCGGCTCTCGAATCTTCCCCTCCGGACCTCATTCTCCTGGACGTGATGATGGAACGCTATGACGACGGGTTCAATTTGTGTTCGACGATCAAACAGGATGAGCGATTCAGAGAGATACCCGTCATTATCGTAACAGCAGTTACGGAAGTGACAGGGTTGAAATTCGACCCTGAGACGGATGGAGAATACCTCGAAGCGGAGTCCCTGCTTCAGAAACCCATCAACCCGGAGGAACTGTTGAATGAAATCGCCGCCCTCTTAGGATGATTGTCCAAAACCCGGTACGCGATGGCCCTGAAACAGAAAACGCTTTCTCCCTGAGTGGTCCTCGACAGCATCTGGAGCATCTCGCTTTGCCGCAGCAGTGCTCGCTCATTCTTGAACACTGGGGTTTCGGGTCTTCGATTCATGGAGGAATGGATTCGGGAAAGGAAAGACATGGGTAGAAAACGCGTGGAGAAAATGAGGGCAACAGACGCTTTTCCCTCTCTCAACAGCGGCCGGGTGCTTGTCGTTGATGATGAAGAAATGATACGCGACGCGTGCGCGCAGGCACTCAGAAAGAAAGGCTGCGTCGTGGAGACGGCCGGGGATGGCGAATCCGCACTCGAGGTATTTGAATCATTTTGCCCGGATCTTGTTGTGGCGGACCTCAAGATGCCCGGAATGAGCGGCCTGGACGTTCTTGAGGAAATAGAGAAAAGGGACCCCAAGGTTGTGCAGATCATTATCACCGGATTCGCAACAATAGCCTCGGCAGTGGAGGCAATGAAAAAGGGGGCCTATGATTTTATCACAAAACCTTCTACACCGGATGAAATCCGAGCCGCCGTGGCTCGCGGGCTCGAAAAAAGGCGCCTTATCCTGGAAACCGAGGCATTGAGGGTCGCACAGGAGAAGATCAGACGAAATATGATATCACTGGTCTCTCATGAACTGAGGGCGCCGCTTGCGGCTACGGTCCAGTACCTTGAAATCATTCTCGGAGGCATGGCAGGTCACGTCTCTGAGGAAGCCATGGAGATGATAGACCGTTCTAATCAGCGGCTTCGGGAGATGCTGGACCTGATCGGCAGATGGCTTGGCCTTGCAACATTCGACCCGCTCCGGATGGCTGAACATTTCGAACCGTTGAGTTTGGCTGATATTGCGGAAGAATCCATAGCGTTCCTGAACCCCGTGGCCCTGGAAAAGCGTGTCACTATTTCTCTCGAGAAGCCGGAGAATTTACCGTCTATCGAGGGAAGCCGGGTGGCCCTGAAGGAGGTATGCAACAATCTCATCGGCAACGCGGTCAAGTACAATACAGGCGGGGGGTGGGTGAAAGTCCTGCTTTCTGAAAAGGGTGGAGAGCTATGGGTTGAAGTGAAAGACAACGGCATCGGGATCGGGGAGGAACATGTTTCAAGAGTCTTTGATGAGTTTTATCGAGTCGATGGCAGAAGGAATGCCCCGGTGAAGGGTTCGGGTCTTGGTCTCTCCATTGTTGGAACGCTTGTGGATGCGCATGGAGGAACTATTGAACTGCAAAGCAAGGAGGGGGAAGGGAGCACGTTCACTGTCAAACTGCCCAAAAAACCCAAGCAGGCCGGTGTTGTGTCGATCATGAACAGGGAAAAAGATCTGCTCAAATAACGGTCATCGGGGGAAAGGAGGATTTTGAAAGTGGAGACGGCGAAGAGAGACGCGGTGGCGGTTGATCTGGTTTTTCAGCCGTATCCGGCAAGGATCGAGCGCATCCTCCCTCAGATCGAAGGGCACAGACTTTTCCAACTCAGATTCACTGACGAAGATGTGGAACGTGTGTTTTCTCACGGCCCCGGCCAGTTTGTCGAGGTGAGCATTCCCGGAGTGGGAGAGGCCCCCATATCCATATCATCTCCTCCTACGCGGCCTGGCATTATCGAGATATGTGTGAGAAAAGCGGGCTCGGTTACCAGCGCGCTGTTCCAGTTACAGAAAGGAGACCTGATAGCGCTACGGGGACCCTTCGGAATGGGTTTCCCTGTCGGGCTCTTGAAAGACCAGGATCTGCTCCTGGTGGCGGGCGGCCTTGGTCTGGCCCCCTTGAGATCACTCTTGTGGGCAGTGCTGGACAATCGGACCGATTACGGAAAGCTTGTTCTGATGTATGGATCGAGAAGCCCGGACGACGTGCTGTTCAAGTATGAGCTGCTGGGCCTGATGAACAGGACTGACATGAAATATCTCCTGAGCGTCGATACGGATGAAGAGGGGATCTGGCGGCAGTATGTAGGCCTGGTAACCGATCTCTTTGATAAGGTGAAACTCGATCCTGAAACCACTTATTGTGCCCTCTGTGGGCCTCCCATCATGTACCGCTTTGTCATTCGGGAAATACTGAAGAAGAATATTTCGCCGGATCGTATTTTTGTCTCGCTGGAGCGCATGATGAAATGCGGGGTGGGGAAATGCGGCCATTGCGCAATGGGCGAATACTATTGCTGTACCGATGGCCCGGTCTTCAATTATGCGGAAATAGGGCATGTGAAGGAGGCGCTCTGATGTCCAGCACGCTGGTTGTTTGTCCCTTTTGCGGATGCGGCTGCAACTTTTACCTGGAAGTGAAAGATGGGAGGGCGGTGGGGGTGTCTCCGAGCCGCAGGCACCCGGTAAGCAGGGGATCCTTATGTATAAAAGGCTGGAATGCGTATGAATTCGTCAATCACCCGGCGCGTGTAAGGACTCCACTCATCCGGGAACACGGGATTGTGCGGGAGACCACATGGGACGAAGCCCTCGACGTTGTGGCGAAGAAGCTCGACGACATTAGAGAAAAGAACGGGAGCGGTGCCCTGGGTTTTTTCTCTTCCGCAAAAGTGACCAATGAGGAGAACTACGTCTTCATGAAGATGGCACGTGCGGCATTCAGGACCAACAACATTGATCATTGCGCCCGTCTCTGACACTCCTCGACGGTGGCAGGTCTTGCCGCCTCGTTCGGGAGCGGCGCCATGACCAATTCAATCGGGGAAACGGACGAGGCTGAGGCCTTTTTCGTGATTGGTTCCAATACCACTGAACAGCACCCCCTTATCGCCGCGAGAATCATTGAAGCAGTCCGCCGGAAGAAGGCCCGGCTGGTGGTGGCCGATCCCAGGAGAATACAGCTCGCAAAACTGGCTGCCGTTCATTTAAGGCATCGGGTCGGCACCGATGTGGCCCTGTTGAACGGGATGATGCACATCATACTGGAAAGGGGATGGGAAAATGATGCCTTCATCAGAAAGAGAACGGAAAACGTCCAGGCACTGAAGGACGTCGTAGTTGCGTATTCCCCGGGGAGGGTAGCGGAGCTGTGCGGTGTCGATGAAGAACCCCTGAGAGAGGCCGCTGAGATTTACGCAAAGTCAGATAGGGCCATGATTCTGTATGCCATGGGCATTACCCAGCACATCACGGGAACGGACAACGTCAAATCACTCGCCAACCTGGCCATGCTCACCGGGCATGTTGGTTTGCCTTCCACGGGAGTCAACCCCCTGCGGGGGCAAAATAATGTTCAGGGTGCCTGCGACATGGGCGCCCTGCCGAATGTATACACGGGCTACCAGCGGGTGGATGATGACGATGTGGTCCGAAAGTTTGAAGAGGCGTGGAAGGTGACCGGACTTGACCGCAATGCCGGTCTGACGGTGACCGAAATGGTTCATGAGGCGGAAACAGGGGAGGTTAAGGGGCTTTATATCCTGGGGGAAAATCCCGCCGTGAGCGATCCTGACGCCAGGCGTACGGCTAGGTCTTTGAAGAAACTGGAATTTCTGGTAGTCCAGGATATCTTTATGACAGAGACGGCACGATACGCCCACGTGATCCTACCAGCACTGAGTTTTGCCGAAAAATCAGGTACCTACACAAATACCGAGCGGAGGGTTCAGCTTTCGAGGCAGGCAATGGGTTCAATCAAGGGATGCATGCCGGAGTGGAAAATCATCTGTGAAATATCCTCCAGGGCGGGGTACCGGATGAGCTACGAAAGCCCGGAGGAGATCCTGAACGAGATCAATGCAGTCACGCCTTCTTATGCCGGCATCACCCAGGACCGCCTTGAGACCTCATGGGGCCTCGCCTGGCCCTGCCTCCATGAAGATCACCCTGGGACACCTTTCCTCCACAAAGAAGGCTTTGCCCGGGGACTCGGCCATTTTGATCCCCGGGAATATATGCCACCCGCCGAAGCGCCCGACGAAGAGTATCCCTTCCTCTTAACAACGGGAAGGGTGGGACCGCAGTTCCACACCGGGACCATGACAAGGAAGGTGCCCCTGCTGGAAAGAGAAGCGCCGAAATCCCTGCTTGAGATGAACCCCAATGACGCCCGTCGACTGAGAGTAAAGGAAGGCAACACGGTTGCCGTGGAATCGAGGCGGGGTGAGCTCACGTTGCCCGTGCATGTTACTCCTGATGTCCCCGAGGGCAGTGTGTTCGGCACGTTCCATTTCAGTGAAGGCAATATCAATGAACTGACCATTTGCGCCCTTGATCCCGTTGCCAAGATTCCCGAGTACAAGAGCTGTGCGGTCAGTATCAGGAGGGTCTGATGAAGATACTACCGAAAGACAAAGTCGAGAGTCTTCTCATGGAGATGAACAAAGAGGCAAAAGTCTACTGCCCCCAGCGGACCGAAAGTGGAGATCTGCTGCTCATGCCCTTTGGTGATGGGACCTATACCGACGAAATGGGGAAAACGGTCCTTTCTGCGAAGGTCGTCCTGTTTCCCCAGACGGAAGACATCCTTTCATTCGCGGGAGAAGGCATTTTAAAGACAACGGAGCATGAAGCTACGGTCGTCTTCGGAATCAGACCCTGCGACATGAGGGCGATAGTGTTTACGGACAGGTTTATGTCGAGAGACAACCTGATTGACCCCAATTACTCTGCGAGAAGGCATGCTTCCGCATACGTAGTGGTCGCCTGCACCGAGCCGCCGAGCGAAACCTGTTTCTGCCGAGAGGCAGGGGGAGGCCTTTTCTTAACAGATACACCCCACGACGTCCAGTTGTTCGATGCAGGAGATCATTTTATTGCACTAGCGGGGAACGAAAAGGGGAAAGCAATTCTTGAAAATGACTATTTTGATCCGCCTGCCGAAAACGATAAGAAAATGCTCGAAGGGATTAGAGAAAAGATTTCTCAGCGGAGTAAGGCTGAAGATTGGGTGCAATCCGCCGTTGTAAAACTCCGGGGGAACAAGGTCGATGATTCCTTCTGGGATCGCTTGGCACAGCGATGTATCAAATGTGGCGGTTGTGTCTACGTCTGTCCCACCTGTACCTGCTTTAATGTATCCGATTATCCGGATGAATCGGGATATGTCCGATGCAGGAGCTGGGATGCGTGCCTGTTTTCCGGGTTCACCAGGGAGACAAGCGGACATAATCCCCGGGCAACCCAGGGCGCCAGGCTGGCCCGCAGGCACGAGCACAAACTCAAGTTCGATATGATGAATTACCATGAGATAGGGTGTGTGGGATGCGGGAGGTGCTCCGATGCCTGCCCGGTCGGTCTGGGTGCCATTGAGATTATTCATGAAATAAATAGGTTGCAGTAATTTCATGACATACAAAACGATTCTCAGTTTCAGCTGAATCCTCCACCTCTGGTGGAGGACCCGGATAGGTTCTCACGATCCGGGGTCTGGGCGGACGTGCTGCTCAGGGAGTATGAGTTCAACGTCCTGCGGTTTGTCAGAGAAAGGAGGAAAAGAAAATGGGGGAAAAAGGCAGGAAGGTCTTGATTATAGACGACGATCCGGATTTCGTGAAATCGACGGGAACGATCCTCAAATCAGGAGGCTATGAGGTGGTGGAGGCATACAGCGGCAGAGAAGGATTGGAAAAATCCAAGGCCGAAATGCCCGACCTGTACATTATCGACCTGATGATGGAGACCTACAGTGAAGGCTCGGAAGTGGTAAAGGCCTTGATCGAAGATGAAGCGACGAAAGAAAAACCCAGGATCATGATCACTTCCGTGGATCTAAAAGGCCCGTGGGACAGTTACCCGGATGATGGTTGGCTCCCCTGCGATTTTGTCCTGCAGAAACCCGTTTCTCCTAATGACCTGTTGGCGTACGTAGACAGAGCTTTGGGAAGAGAATGAAAACGGCGAATAATAAGATATACCCTCTTCTTGAGGCGATAAGGGATGGCACCTACGTTATTGACGCGCAGAATACCGTTCAATACATGAACAGAGCCATGATCGCATGTGTGGGGGAAGGGCAGGGAAAGAAATGCTATCAGGCCGTCAGCGGCCGCGACGATCGATGCCCATGGTGCCTGATGAACCAGGTGTTTGATGGGCAGGTCATTCGTTTTGAACGCCCTGTTTCCCATCTGCAGAAGGTCTTTGACGTAATCGGAATGCCTCTCCTTCCCGGCGAGCATCCTGTGAAGAGCGCGGTCTTCATCTATCGGGACATCAGCGATAGAAAGAAGTTCGAAAACGGGTTCAACGCCTACGAAGGGCAGTTCAAGAGGCTGTTCGATAATATTTATTGCGGTGTATTTCTCAGCACGCAGGATGGGGATCTTATCGAGGCAAACCGCCGTTTTCTTGATTTGCTCGGGTATGATTCCAAGGAGGAACTTTATGGTATTGATATGATAAGAGGAATCTATGCTTGCCCCAAGGATGCGGAAGACCTCCAGAGGCGTATTTCCCAGGAAGGATGCCTGGTTGAATATGAGATCGAGATGAAACGGAAAGATGGGACCGTTTTCCCCGCGGCATTTACGTGTCATTTGCGTTACGACGATCAAGGGTGCATTGCCGGATACGAAGGAATTATTTTCGACCTGACCGAGAGAAAGCAACTGGAAGAGGCACTCGCTAAAGCCAATGATTTCATGCACAACATTATCATGAGTTCCCCTAATGCTATCATGGCCGCGGATATGAAAGGAGAAGTTATCATTTGGAACAAGGCGGCAGAAGAGATTTTTGGACGTTCCGCCGAGGAGGTGATCGGAAAAATCAATATTCGCGACATATATCGCAAGGGGCTGGCGAAGGAGATTATGAAGATGATGAGGGGCGAGGAGTACGGAGGGCCTGGTAAGCTCAGATCCTGCCCCATGTCCTATGGGAGGCCGGACGGCCAGGTGGTGGAAGGGAACCTTTCGGCAGCCATTCTCTATGACGGAAATGGAAAAGAAATTGCGACCGTGGGGATATTCGTAGACCTGAAAGAACGGCTGAAAATGGAGCGGACGTTACTTGAAACCCAACAACAGCTATTTCACTCCGAGAAACTGGCCTCCATAGGAAGACTCGCCGCTGGTGTGGCACATGAACTCAATAATCCTCTTGGTGCCATCATGATGTATGGTCTACTGGCACTGGAGGAGCTTTCTGAGGACACGATGCCCCATGCCAATCTGAAGAAGGTCGTCAACCAGGCCGAACGATGCAAGAGGATTGTGCAGGGGCTGCTTGATTTTTCGAGACAGCGGAAGCCGCGCGTCGAATCACTGGATATAAACAAAGCCGTCCACGAGATATTCGAACTCATGGAAATTCAATCGGTATTTCAAAATATCGAGATCAAGAAAAAGCTGGATCCCTGCCTTCCCCCCATTGAGGGCGACAGAAGCCAGCTGCAAGAGGTCTTCATCAATCTGGCACTGAACGCCGCAGACGCTATGGAGAATGGTGGAAACCTCACCGTCCGGACTTTCCTGAATAAGAATACCGTTGGTATCAGCTTTGAGGACACTGGGTGCGGAATACCCGGCGAAAACATACGAAGCATATTTGACCCATTTTTTACCACGAAATCGGAAAAAAATGGGACAGGCCTCGGTCTTTCGGTAAGTCACGGGATCATAGCCAAGCACGGAGGAGAGATCAGGGTCTGGAGCAAAGTAAACAAAGGCACGACATTCACCATCAGTCTTCCTACCCTGCAGAAGGAATGGAATGATAACGAATTTGCATAAATTCGGTTTCCTTCCGGCTGAAAGCCCTTACCGCTCTGGATAGCGTTCTGCCAGGGATTGGAGGACATCCAGCGTCGAGAAGAACGCGCGAATGACCGCGGGATCAAAGTGAGTGCCGGCACCCATTTTCATTTCTTCCAGGATCCTGCTTTCAGCCCAGGGTTCCTTGTATGCGCGCCTTGAGCGCAGTGCATCATAGACATCTGCAACAGCCACTACTCTACCATATATCGGGATATCCTCGCCTCGCTTCGGCCGGGGTTTCCGCCCGGGCCCGTCAAAGCCGGGGCTCGGTTTGCCGGTGAGGGGATCGACATGCCCGGGATACCCGGTGCCATCCCATTTCTCGTGGTGATTCAAGGCCACCTGGGCGGCCATCTCATCCAGCTCCGATCGTTCTTCAAGAAAAAGCTTTGCTCCAAGGTAGGTGTGGCTCTTGACGCCTTCAAATTCTTTCGGAGTAAGTTTTCCCGGCTTTTTCAATATGAGGTCGCTGACCGCCACTTTGCCCACGTCGTGCAACATGGCCGCCATTCGAAGGATATCCTTCTGACGGTTTATTTCGTCGAGAGCAAGACCATTTTCCCGTGCCCAGGCCTCGAAAATTTCCACCGAAAATGCGGCAACCCGGTTTGCGTGATGACCTGTTTCAGCAGGGTCCCTCAATTCTGCCATGCTGATCATTCGCAGGATGATATTCCTGGTCATCTGGGCCCGCTCGATGGCGAGGGCCGCACTGGTCGCAAAATGCATGATTGCCAGTTCATCTGCAGGAGAAAAGGGGATAATATCCCCTTTTTCATTCTGGGCGTTTATTATTTGAACCACACCGAGCACGTCACCCCGCTGGTTCGTCATGGGCACGGCCAGCATTGATTTGCACAGATAATCAGAGAGTTCATCAAATTCAGCGTCAAACCTGTAGGGTTCTGAACCGTTCATGCCGTACACATCAGGAATGTTGGCCAGTTTCTTGTTTTTCGCCACGTAGCCGGAGATGGATTGATTGTTGACGGGAATGGAGAAGGTGCTGTAAATGAGCTTTTTGCCCGCCCCAAGTCTCTTCTGGAGGGTGTCATTCTGCGTGAAACTGAATCGAAGCATGTCACGGTGTTTGATGTACATGGATCCGGCGTCGGCATTGAAAAACTTCCGAATCTTGCTCAGGATCCTTTCCAGAAGCATATCAATATCTTTCACTTCGTTGATGTCGAGGCTGATTTGGGTGATCAACGCGATCTTTTCTTTTTCGCTCAGCATGAACAGGTGCCCCTTGCAACAGAGAATAAGACCTCACTTCTTTAGCACAAATGATTTACGAAAACAAGCCGATGCGCGCCTTGCTGGTGATCAGGAGTTTCGCCAAATCACTCCGTGAACTTATTAAGCGAAAGTTAGGCGGTGGATTTGGGCGCCCGGGAGGGTGACTCCCGGTCCCCGTGATTTCGATAATCGCCTTGACGGAGACTCTCTGGCTTTGATAAAGATGGCCCAATGAATATCCTGGACACGATTATCATAGGTGCGATGATTTTCTTCATCGTAAGGGGTATTTGGCGCGGCTTCTTCAGAGAAGCAGGCTCACTGGCCGGCGTGATCCTGGGCATATGGCTCGCGAGCAAGTATCAACCACAATTGACCCTGTTCCTGAAATCCCATCTGTCATCCGGCAGATTCCTTTCGCTGATCAGTTTCGGGGCAATTTTTTTTATTGTTCTGATCGCCTGCAACTTGGCCGGATCCGGATTGGGGATTCTGGTAAAAAAGGCTTTTCTTGGTTGGGCCGACAGGGGGCTGGGAGCTGCTCTGGCCGTTCTTAAAGGCATTATCCTCACCTATCTGGTGATTATCTTGCTTACCTTCTTTCTTCCCACGAAGGCGCCATTGATTGCCGAGTCCAGGTTGGCGCCTGCAATCGTGACCTCATATCAGTCTATCGTGGGCCTCATTTCCTCAGAGGCTTATGATGGCTGGAAGAACAAATGGCTGGGGCGAACCGAAAGGCTCAAAAAGGACACTCCGAAAAAACTCAAAGGGAGCCTGTAAAATGAATGCGGAAGTCACCCGGTTTCTGCGGTGCAGCGCACGGACCTGTGCGTATATTTGAAAGGAAGAGGCGAGCCGAAAAATTGAATGACATCGCCGAAGAGGATCTACGAACCTGATAATTTTGGTGGATACAATGGATTATGCTGAGCTTGACAGCGCGATCAACACTCTCGCCGATTTGGTGGAACGACTGCGGGCACCGGGCGGATGCCCCTGGGATGCGAAACAGACAATGCATACTGTACGGATGTATTTGCTGGAGGAGTCCTACGAAGTTCTGGATGCCGTTGAACGCGGTCTTCCGGAAGAACTGTGTGCCGAACTGGGTGACCTTCTCTTTCACATTGTCTTCATTGCATACCTTGGAGAAGAAAAGGGTGAGTTTGATCTCGTCGACGTTGTCGAAAAGATAGTTGAGAAAATGATTCGACGTCATCCGCATGTCTTCGGAAATCTCAAGGTAGAGAATGTCGAAGAGGTGGCGACGAATTGGGCCAAGATCAAAAAGGCCGAAAAAAATGGTGCGGAAAGAGAGGGATCTTTTCTGGAACAGGTTCCAGCCGCTCTTCCCGCCCTCCAGCGGGCCCATCGGTTGAGTGAGAGGGCCTCTAAAGCGGGGTTTGACTGGGCGGACAGGGCCGCTGTGTGGAAGAAAGTACTTGAAGAGTCCGGTGAACTCAGAGAGGCCGTCAAAAAACAGGATTCAAGAGAGGTGGGGGAAGAGATCGGGGACCTCCTTTTTTCCCTGGTCAACCTGGCGAGGCATTGGGGGCTGAATGCGGAAGATCTCTTGAGAATGGCGAACAGAAAATTTGTTCGGAGATTCGAATTGATGGAAAGGAAATTGTCGACCGCAGGAACAGACCTCAGTGAAGCTGCACCGGATGAAATGGACGAGATCTGGAACGAGATCAAGAAGGATGAGAGGTAGAAAGGGTGAGCGGGAAGAGGGAGCCGGGTATCGGGACGAGGATCACGAGGTGGGTCCTGGCAGCCCTCCTGCTCTTTCTGGTTTTTTCGAACGCTCAAGTAGTTGCGCTCCGTTTCATCAACCCTCCTCTCTTGCCGGCATTGAGCCGGTTCTTGACCGGAACGAATGCGGAAACCCGGCGCGCCCACAGTGGAGTGTGGAGGAAGCTCAAAGACATCTCTCCCGAGATCAGAAAAGCCGTACTTGCCAGTGAGGATCAGCGGTTCCTTTGGCACCGCGGTTTTGATGTCGTGGAAATATCTCACGCCGTACAGGACATATTCCGAAAGGGAAGGAAGAGAGGGGCAAGCACTATCACCATGCAAGTGGCGCGAACCGTGTTCTTATGGCCTGCAAGGACCTGGGGGAGAAAAATCGCAGAGACCTATTACACGTTCCTGCTTGAAACCTTCTTGAGCAAGCAGAGAATCCTGGAGCTCTATTTGAACATGGTCGACTGGGGGATCGGTGTCAGGGGTGTGGAGGCCGCGTCGAGAAAGTACTTCAATACTTCTTCCTCGAAACTGTCCGCTTCCCAGGCTGCGCTGCTTGCTGCTATTTTGCCGAGTCCACATAGGTGGTCGGTGAAGCGGCCGAATTCGTATGTGAAGTGGAGACAACAGAGGATCCTGAGAGACATGGCCAGAATGCCTCTGGTCGGTGTTCCTTAGTGCACGTATCCTTAAATACGATATCGTATCCGAACTGGACAATTTCTCGTCACCGCAAAGGCGCGAAGTTCGCTAAGAATTTGTTTTCCCTTTCTGCCGAGACGGCGGAAAGGGAAAAGACAGCTTCACGGGCGTAAAATTACCGGCTGTATCTTTATGTCCAGAATCGCAGCTGTTTTCTTTTGCCGTCCTCTCAACGGCAAAAGAAATAGGAGTCAGCTTTGCGGCCTCTGTGCCTTTCATGAGAAGCGGGCGGTGAAATACTACAAAGACTATGTCATCGAACTTATGAATCCAGGGACTTAGATTCACCGGTTTAGCGGGAGGAGACTCACGTTTGCCGGGAGAATGTGATTTACTCTAAAGACGATGCGGAACAGAATTCTCTACAGAATACGCAGTATCAGTCTCATCTGGAAGCTCTTGGTTCCCTTCCTGGCCTTCGCGTTTATCGGAACAACTTCACTCGTCTATCTGGGCCTGAATTCACAGCAGACACTCATAGCACACGAGGACGCCCGTGAAATGAAACAGCTGTACCGCCTGTTTCTGCAGAATATTCGCCAGAAAGAGGAGGTGCTGCTGGCACTGGCCTCTGTTCTGGCAGTGGATCCTGAGATAAAGAGAATCATGGCGTCGCGGGACGAGAAGGCGGTTGAAAGATACGCAGCACCGATCTTCCAGGCTCTAAGAAAGAAATTTGGAATAGAACAGTTCCACATTGATTTGCCGCCGGGAGAGTTACCCCTTCGTCTCCACAGTGAATCCGGGCAGGGTGAAATGACGGCCGGGCGAAGTGTGACGGCGGAAGCACTGAAGTCCAGGGATGGTGTTTCCGGGTTGGAACGGGAGGCTTCAGGTCTGGTGCTTAAGGGGGCCGCTCCCATTGTTCGCGATGGAAACGTGCTCGGGAGCCTTGAGATGGGGTACCCCCTTAATATCAGACTCTTGAACGAATTCAGGAGAGAATGGGGGGCTGATCTCGGGATATATGTGAAGCGGGGAAAAGACGATTATGTGCTCTTGGCATGTACCGACAGGAATCATACGAAATTTCGGCCGGGGCATTATTTTCATGCCGGGAAAGACAGTGGGCTCACCGTTATATCGGCGTCGGGGGGCCTCCCCCCTCGTTCGATTCTGCTCGGGCCCCTGAAAGACTATTTTGGTGATGCGGCGGCTGTCGTTCTTATTGCCATGGATCGATCGACCACCATAAGGCGCCTTGAAGAAAGAAGAAACCTGATGCTTCTTATTGCAGTCGCCGGCATCATTGTCTCCTTTTGCCTCACCTGGTTTGTTGCCATCCGATTCGTCAAACCGATTACGGAAATTGTTAAAGAGGCTCAGGAGATTGCGGAAGGGAAGAGAGAAAGTCGACTGCAGTCCCGACCCGATGACGAAATCGGCAGCCTCGCGAAATCGCTGAATGTCATGCTGGGGGCATTGAAGGAAAGGAGGGAAAAAATTGAAGAGTATGCCCAGACGCTGGAAGACAGAGTCAGGGAAAGGACGGCCGACCTGGTGGCATCAGAAGAAAAATACCGGGCCCTGGTGGAAAATGTTCCCCTTATCGTGTACCGTATCCTGGCCGACGGGACCACAGAGTTCGTCAACCTGTATTTCACCGATCAGCTGGGGTATAGCCCCGATGAAGTAGTGGGGGACCGGAATTTCTGGCGTGAGAAGATTTGCGGTTGGCAGGATAGGGACGAGGAAGACATCCTGGAGGCGTGCTGGGGAAAGGGGCAGGAATTGAGGGTGGAGAGAAGAGTCAGAACCAAGGATGGGAAGACGCTCACCTTCATTGACCAGGCTATTCCGTCTACCGACCATCGGGGGAACCTCCAGTGGATAGACGGGATCATGATGGATATCACCGAACTCAAGCTTTATCAGGAACGGGCACTCCAGGCAGAGGAAATCAGGGTACTTGGAGAGATATCCGCCCGGCTTGCCCATGAAATCAGGAATCCTCTCACCACCGCGGGAGGATTCGCCAGGAGGCTTGCGGAGAAATTGCCCGAAGATGATCCCAACCGAAAGGCCGCTTGCATTATTGCTGAGGATGTGGGCAAGCTGGAAGAGATCCTCAGGATGATGCTGCAGTCCATTGAGCCAGTGACGATTCATGTCGAAGAATTGGACGTGTCTTCTCTGGTCGATTCTCTTCTTGCAGCGCATACGCCGGAAATCCTATCCGGAGAGATAAAGATGGTGAAATCTTTCCCTGACAATTTGCCTTCAATCTCAGGAGACGCCGGTCTATTAACAAAGGCGCTGGACAGCCTGATACGGTACTCCATTCTTTCGACACCGAGGGGGAGTCCTTTTTTTGTTCGGCTTCAAAAGGAAGGGGATTCCATCCTGATCACCCTTCTGCATCCCGCCGAAGGGATCTCAGAGGAGGATCTGGAGCAGTTTTTTCTCCCCCGTCTACCGTTCGAGGTTTCGTCGAGGGTGCTTGATTTGCCCTTTTCAAGGATTATTGTAAATAAACATGGCGGGAAAATAGACGTCTTCCGAGGGGAACAAGACATGATCATCGTGAGAGTGGTATTGCCGATCCGTTCTCCGGTTCTTCAGGCGTAGCTCAGCCTCAGGAAGCAACCGCGACAACCTTTTGGGTTTCCAGATGTGAAGAAAGAGCCGTTTCCGTCAGGAGCATTTCGACATACGCGGCATACGCCGGGCACTCTTCCTTCATCGGGCAGCGCTCCCGGCAGACAAGCACGTTTACCCGCGGGGCACTTCTCTTGTTTGGACATACGATATAGCCGGTCATCATATTCTCCAAAGGTGTAAGTAATTATAGTTAATTATATGTTAATTATAAACTTTGATAGCATAAATAATTTCATATGTCAATCAATTAATATCAATGTGGATGACTGTACAAAACGCGTGTCACGAGAATTTTTCATTTTTTCCGCGGGCTTCTCCTCCACTCCGACCTGAGAGCTGGAGTCCCGTTATGCCAATGTGTTGCGGATCCACTTTTTTGAGTGAAATGCCTGAATATTCATATTCCAAGAGATGGACAGTGAAACATCCGCTCAATAGTACTGGGGAGGCTGATACATGGTGAGATTTCTCGGCCTGAACACGATTATCATCCTTCACACCCTTATTTTCTGTCTTTGGGCGTTCATCCTTACCCTGCTCGGCTTCAGCAGCAGGTCCATACATCTCTATGTGGCGAAGCCATGGGCACGGGTGATCCTGTGGTTGTCCAACGTGAAAGTGGACGCAAGCGGGTTCGAGAACGTTGAAGCAGGGGTCCCCAGGGTTTACATGGCCAATCATCAGAGCTATTTTGATATCCTGGGACTGCTGGCCTACCTGCCGGTGGACTTCAAGTTCCTCATGAAACAGGAGTTGATGCGTATTCCGATATTCGGATTTACCATGAGGCGCGCCGGCTATATCGGGATAGAGAGAAACGATCCAAGGAAGGCCGTAAAGAGTATACAGGAAGCCGCTCAAAGGATAAGAGATGGAGCTTCGGTACTGATTTTTCCGGAGGGAACGCGGAGTGTGGACGGCCATTTGCAAGACTTCAAGCGGGGAGGGTTTAAACTGGCTTTGAAATCAGGGAGTGATATCGTCCCGGTGGCCATAAAGGGGAGTAAGCGTATTTTGCCCAAGGGCAGGTTCAGGATAAACCGGGGCCGCTTTTCTCTTTCTGTCGGAACCCCGATTGCTGTGAACCAGTATTCCGCAAGAGATGTTGACGCGTTAATGGCCCGGGTGCGGGGGGAGATCCTCAAAGGGCTTGAGAGTAATCCCGCATCTTGAAAGGAGGGTTATCGTTGCGCAAAAAGCGAAAATGGACTGCTTTTGCTATCGTGTTGGCCTTGGTGATAGGATCGTGTTTCGGTATGAGCAAGGATGGAGATGCCTATATCATGCCTGTCGAACAACTGCTTGACCGCATGTCCGCACGTTTTTCACGATTCAAGACCGTGCTTTTGTCTCAATCCACACGATTGATCGGCGCTGAGGGAGACAACAATTCCACTATGACCTTCGATGAACAAGTCTGGATCAAGTCTCCAGGATCTTCGGGTTCACAGATCGCGCCCGAAATAGAGGGGCAGGGCATGTCGGTGGAAGATATTAACACGCTTCGGCTTGATGTCGATACTGCATACCGGCAACTGTTGGTGTCGAACAGTCCGCAGCACCTGTCAACCCTCCTTTTGGAATGGGGCATTAACCTGGCCTCTGTCTCGTTGACCCGGCTTGATGGAGATATCGCCTACTGTATCGGAGAGAGCCCAAAGGAAGGTCCGCGACTCCTCATGGAAAAGGAGAGATTCCTCCCCCTCCTCGTGAGCTATCGGGCCGTTCACGGCAAAGGAACAAGAAATATCCAAGTACGATTCAACGATTACAGGAAGGTGGAGAACGGCTGGTTTCCATTCAGGATTGACTATTTTCTGGATGGAGATCCCGTGGAAAGCTATCTTGTGCTGAAGGCAGAGTTCAACGTTCCCCTGCCTCCGCCTGCAGATACACGTTGACTGCATCAAGAAACAGGTCCTGCCTCAGAGTTGCCGTTTCCCTTCCGGTTACGGATACTTACTCATACACTGTGCCGAAGTTGTTGATCGCGCAGATACGCGTGGGGATGCGGGTGCGGGTCCCGTTCGGCGAAAGAACGGTGACAGGCTATGTCCTGGGGGAGGCTCCCTCCCTGGAGATCCGGCAACCCTTAAAGGAAATTACGGATATCCTGGATCCTTTTCCCCTGTTTCACGAAAACATGATCCCTTTTTTCGAATGGATTTCCCGGTATTATCTGCATCCTATCGGGCTGGTCATCAAGAATGCCCTCCCCGGTGGAATCAATACGGACACTTACCGGAGTGCGGTAATAACCCCCGCAGGTGCTGGAAGACTGGAAAAAGGAGGGCTCCTTTTTGCGGAAAAAGAGTGTCTCCTGTGGGTGAAGGATCATCCCGGCGCCCGGCTTCCCCGCCCGCTGCACACGGTGTATCGTCTCCGGGAAAAAGGATTGCTGGAGCTCGTGGATCGCATCGCAAAGAATCCTCCCCGCCCTCTCCTGCGAAGATTCATAAAGGCAAGAAATGGTATTCAGCTTGAAGAGATTGTGGAAGGCCGGGGATCGGCACGATCCGGCGCCAGGGACGAAGCAGTATTTCTCGAACGGGTTCTTTCGAGCGGGGGTATTCTCCAATCGGAAATCTGCAGGGAGTTCGGGAACGGCAGGTATCTGCTCGATAAATGGGTGAGAAGAGGGGTTTTGGAATGCGTTGACGCTCCCGTTTACAGAAACCCCGCCGGAGAACTTATTGCTCCACCCGTTCTTCCCGAAGTACTGCTGGAACAACAGACATCTGCGATAGAATTTCTCAATTCGCGGCTCAGACGGGAAAGGTTCTCTGCCTGCCTGCTCCACGGCATCACCGGCAGCGGGAAGACCGAGGTCTACCTCAGGGTTATTGAAGAAATGATCAGAAGAGGCAGGCAAGCAATTCTCATGGTTCCTGAAATTTCCCTCGCTTCTTATATGTACGGACTTTTCAGGTCCAGACTCGGTGATCGAATATCCCTATACCACAGCGGTTTGAGCCGGGGAGAAAGATATGACCAGTGGATTCGCGCAGTCAGAGGAGAAGTGGACCTGGTTGTCGGCCCCCGCTCCGCGATTTGGGCACCGCTCCCGGATCCTGGGCTCATCATCGTGGACGAAGAACATGACACCGCCTACAAACAGGAAAACCCTCCGCGGTATCAAGCGAGGGACGCAGCGGTGGTCAGGGCAAGGATGGAAAAGGCAGTAGTTCTCTTGGGCTCCGGTACCCCCTCGATTCAGTCCTACCACCATTCCCATTGCGGGCGGTATCATCTCCTTCAAATGGCCGAACGGGTGGAGAGGCGGCGCCTCCCGGAAATCGAAATGGTGGATATGAGACCGGAAACCGAAGGCAGCGAAAAGGGAGAGATCATCGGCCGCAGGCTCAGGGAGGCCATTCGAGAGGAACTTGGGAATCAAAATCAGGTCCTTTTGTTTCTGAATCGCCGGGGTTTTCACCGTCTGTATGTATGCCTGACGTGCGGCAAGACAATCCAATGCCCGAACTGCGATGTTGCCCTCATACACCATCAGGATAACTGCTTGAGGTGCCATTATTGCGGCTTTCATAGTGTACTTTATACGCGTTGTCCTTCCTGCAGCGGCAGGCGGTTGAAACCATATGGATTTGGAACCGAACGATTGGAAGCCGAGCTTCACAGGCTGTTCCCGGGCGTCCGCGTGGCGAGGATGGACACCGACAGCACAAAAAAGAAGGGAAGCGCGTTTGAGATTCTCAAGAAATTCGGCGCGGGCGAGATCGATGTCCTGGTCGGGACCCAGATGATCACCAAAGGGTATGACTTTCCAAATGTGACGCTGGTGGGTGTCCTCGCTGCTGATTTATCTCTCGGCTTTCCTGATTTCAGAGCGGGAGAAAGGACCTTCCATATCCTCTCTCAGGTGGCCGGTAGGGCGGGTCGGGGAACGAAAAAGGGAAGGGTGATCGTACAGACCTTCAACGTTGACCATTACGCCATCAAGACAGCAGTGAGCCATGATTATGAGGCTTTTTTCGCACAGGAAATGGAACTCAGGGAGGCACTGGGATATCCTCCTTTTTCCCATATGACGTGTCTGAGAATCAAGGGAAACAGCAAGGAGGAAACGGCTGAGGCAGCCCGCTTCCTTGGAGAGGCAATGAGAGGAATAGTTGCCGGATGGCCAAAGAGGGGAAAGGAAATCAAGATCCTCGGACCGGCGGAAGCCCCCCTGTTTCGTGTGAAGGGAAAGTATCGGTGGCAGATTCTGGTGAAGGGTGATCAGGCTGCACTCATCAGGCACCTGGTGGAGGCGCTTGAAGGTTTGTTCAAGGGAAGATTGCAGTCAAGAGGGGTCCAGCTGAGCGTGGACGTGGATTGCTATCAGATGAGTTAGTTTCCATCCATAAATGGCTATTTTTCACAATCTCTGCGTCAATCTGCGAGATCACTTGTGCGGCGTACTATTATAGTACGCCTCCGCGTAATCCCTTGACTTCCTTGATCTTGTAAAAAAATATCTCATTTCTGGATCGGAAACTCGCTGGTGGCCGGGTGGTTTGCCGCAGGGGTGACGAGTGCGGCGGAGAGATAGCCAACCACGCTGCTTCTGTCTCCGGTGGCCTCGCCTGAATCGGCCCGGCCCAGGATCAAAGCGTTCTTTGCTCCCAGCAGTTTTGCCGTGAGAAGTATGCACATAACAGGGCCGCCCCCGCATGCCTCGGTCTTCCCTGCAGCCAGATCCCGGGCAAGCCCCTTTGCGTCAAGGGTGAGCACATGGGAGGCAAAGCAGGAATCGAGGACACCGGCTCTGCGCGAGGTATGGTAATGGGAAAGATCGCTGGAGGCGAGGAGGAGGATGTCTTTCCTTCCGTGTACCAGGGCCGTCAGGGTGTGTGCTAACCTTTCTGCGGTGGAAAAATCCTGTGTTCCCATGATTACCGGGACAATCTGAAAATTTCCCAAGACTATCTGGAGAAAGGGGAGTTGGATCTCCAGGGAATGTTCCCTGGCATGGGCCTGTCTGATCCATCGAAAATCAGCTTGTGAATCGATGATCTTTCTTGCAAGGGACTGGTCCACAGGAACGGACCCCAGCGGTGTTTCATAGGCGGTTTGAAGGTTGACGGAAACTCCATCGAAGGCCAGATAGTGGCTGGGTCCAACGAGGATGACCGTGGTAACTCCGGATCCCTCGAGCTGTCGATATGCACGAGCTGCAACTGCACCGGAGTACCTGTATCCCGCATGCGGCACAATGATGGCACGAAGGGTTCCTCCCAGCCGAACTCTCCGGGAGCCGGACAGGTATTTGTCGAGATTGACGGAGAGATCATGCGGGTCTCCCGGGTACCAGGTTCCGGCAATAACCGAATGGCGGATATCCGCCTTTTCCGCAGCCAGAGAAGATGAGAGCATCGCCGCCGTGATACACGAAAAAGTGGTAAGTAAGAATAGTATGGCGCTCTTCTGTTGCATTGTCTGCAAAATCCCTTGCGTTATTATATAAAGATGGGATAAAAATAAAAGGCCTTTTTAGCTGCCCGGTATTCCGGGGCCGGGATCCGGCGAGAGGACCGTTCCGGCTTCTGAGCCTGAGGAGTTATGAGCTTCACCGGATTCATTCGCTCGAAGGCGCCAGTGAAACCAGGAGTAACGATGAGACCGAGAAAGTTGGTATTGTATGTGGGCTGGGCAATCTTTGCCTTGGCAGCCCTCAATTTCGGATGCCAGAGCAAGGTGGACGCCTTGCAGAAGGCTCCCGATTTCAGCCTGAAAGACGTGAACGGAAAGGATGTATCGCTTTCGCAGTTCAAGGGGCAAATTGTTGTTCTCGATTTCTGGGCGACCTGGTGCCCCCCTTGCCGCATGTCCATTCCTGAACTTATTGGTTTGCAGAAGGAATTTCGGGACCAGGGCCTTGTTGTCATTGGGATCTCCCTTGATGATCCCGTGGAGGCCTCGGATCTTTTTCTGAAGGCATTCATGCAAAAATTCGATATGAATTACACGGTGCTGCGGTATGATGACAAGATCATGAAAGACTACTTCGGCACTGAGAACCCTGCGATTCCCACCATGTTTCTCATTGACCGTGAGGGAAAAATACGAAACAAGGTTATTGGATATCGCCAAGGAGTCCTCAAGAAATCCATCGAATCACTGTTGCAATGAGAATAGACTTTCATACCCACGTTTTCCCCCCTCCTTTCAGGCAGGACCGCTCGAAATATTTCGCCGGAGAGCCGGCATTCAAGATGCTCTATGATTCTCCCCGCGCAAGAATGGTCGGTGTGACGGAGCTGTTGTGTCACATGGATGAGGCCGGAATCGACAAGTCGGTTATTTTCGGATTTCCCTGGCAGAACGGCGAACTTGCAAGCCGGCACAACGATTATGTGCTGGAGGCGGTTGAGAGGCATCCGGATCGGCTTGTCGGCCTGTGCTGTTTTTCGCCGTTTTTGCAGGAAGCGGCCAGAGAGACTGAGCGGTGCCTCAAAGCCGGGCTTGCCGGCGTTGGAGAGTTGGCAGTATACGGCGACGGCCTTACGGCGGCAGTGGCTGGAACATTGGAAGAGGTGATGGCAATCGTCCGTGATTCCGGCGCCGTCGCGCTCATGCACACGAATGAGCCCGTGGGTCACCAGTATCCCGGGAAAACACCCATGACACTCGGGCAGATTTTTGATTTTATCAAAAGGTATCCCGCAAATAGAATTGTTCTTGCCCACTGGGGTGGCGGACTCCCCTTTTTTGCCCTCATGAAAAGGGAGGTGAAAGAAGCACTCAACAATGTCTGGTTCGATACGGCGGCATCCCCGTATCTCTATGAGCCCCGGATTTATCGCACGGTCGGAGACATTGTGGGCTTCGGGAAGATACTCCTTGGAAGCGATTACCCACTGTTGAGCCCCTCAAGGTATTTGCAGGAGATGGAGGGGGCAGGGCTGTCTCCATACGAACGGGACAGGGTGGCAGGGGGAAATGCGGCCGATTTACTGGGACTTGACGAATAAGGAAATTGCGACAGGGAATCACCCCCCCCCCAAGCCAAGGCCCATCAGTGAATTTGTCCACGAAGGCCGGTCCTGGTTCTTGTTGTATTTCCCCTGCACCCTTTAGACTTCAGGGGCAGGGGAAACGAGGGAATATGGCTTAAAAATTGAAGACCGTATCCAGTTCCTCATCGGGGATGTCAAACACCACGTCATGCGGCGGGAGCTTCTCCTGGCGAAAGAATTCCGGCAGCCGGTCATCCGCCGCGGTAAATCCCGCCTTCGCATTAAAATCTCTTTCTATCTTGAGAACACGTTGACCAAGGGCGGTTACATCATCTGTCGTCAGGGAGAGCTCGTACTTGGCATTGACCATATCCACAATGGCTGTCAGTGCATCCGGTATGTCCAGGACCGGGAAGGCCACGAACAGGCAGAGCCCGGCGGTGTCAATGAAAGCGGTAGCTACCTGCAGACTCTTGGACAGTTTCACCTGTCCCTCAGCCTTCAGGGGGTCCACGCTGCCGCCCGCGTTCAGGAGATTGGCCGTGACCGCATATCCTGCTGTGTGATCCGCACCCATGGTTGACGTGGCATACGTGACACCGACACCCTTCACCGCCCGCGGGTCATAGGCAGGCAATGCCTGGTTCTTGACCACCGGGACCCTTCTTACTCCGAAAGTCTTTCCCACTACTGCAGCGCCGGATCCCAGGATACGGCCCATGGGGGTTCCTTTTCCTATTTCGGCAAGGAGTTCTTCCGCGCCCGCTGCGTCTCCGAATGGTTTCACGCCCCCTTCCATGGCCACCGCAATGGCATTTCCCGTCTCGATAGTGTCCAGTCCAAAGTCGTCACATGCCCGGTCCATCCTGGCAATGGCATCCAGGTCATCGATTTCGCAGTTGGGCCCCCAGGCCCAGACCGTCTCGTATTCGGGCCATTTTGAGAAATATTCCCCGTTCTTGTCCAGGTAGTCGCCGGAGCAGCGGATGATGCAGCCGGACATGCAACCATGGGACGGATTCCCCTTCCGTTCAAGGGTGATTTTGTTCAGGGTTTCCCCGCTTACGTTGTCCGCATTCTTGAAGCGGCCGGAGCTGAAGTTGCGGGTGGGCAGGGCGCCGGCCTCATTGACGATGTTGATGAGGATTTCCGTCCCGTAGTTGGTGAGGCCTTGGCTGGTGACCGGGTGCTCCTGCAATGCCTTGGCAAATCGTTTGGCAGCAGCTTTGAATGCCTCTTTGTCCATCAGAGGAGCCGGTTCACCTCCGGCGGGATCAATAACGATGGCCTTGAGTCCCTTGGACCCCATGACGGCGCCGAGACCACCGCGCCCCGCGTGCCGTGTGGGTCTGACTTCCCGGTCTGTAAAGGCGACGCTGGCGGCAGGAAGCTTCATTTCCCCAACCTGGCCGATAGAGACGAACCCGGCCTTTTCACCAAATGTGCCCTTCAATTTGTCGACCGTGGCATAGTTGCCCAATCCCTTGAGATCATCTGCCTCGGTCAGTTCATACTTGTCCTTACCCACATAGAGCTTGTAGAGTTTCCCCTGTTCGGCCATTCCTTCAATCACGATTGCGGCAATGCCGAGCCTCGATAGATACCCGCCGGCCTGGCCGCCGGAATTGGCCTCTTTGATGCCTCCCGTAAGCGGGCTCTTGCCCCCCACGGAAATGCGGCCGGAATTGGCGCAATTGGTACCCCCCAGGAGACCCGGGGCGAAAACGAGTTTATTGTTGGGGCCTATGGGAGAGCACAGGGGATCCACTTCGTTGGCCACGATGGCCGAAGTGAGGCCTCTTCCACCAAGTCCCTGGTAGACCTCGGGAATTTTTTCACTCTTGACCGAAAGATCCGACATATTGACCCGAATGATTTTGAACATAGCAGCCTCCTTCCGATGACGGATGATGGTGATTCTTCTATCCTTGCGTTTTCGCTTCTCTATTATGATTGCACAAAATAGGGGGGCTTTCAAGACGTTTTTCAACAAATATTCAATAGGTTAGGTCAATTTTGACATAACAGGGCTCTGACTATGTTATTGACACTCACCTGCAGGACAGGAATAATAACAGATATCACACCGAAGTGAGGGGTCTTATGGCCGTCAAGATATTTCTCAGCTCATCATTAAGAAAATATGCGCCGCGTTACGATCCGCTCGCGGGTATTGAGAGGGCCTTGGACCGCCCCATCCGCGTGAGAGATCTTTGCAAGGAACTGGACATCCCCGCTGAAACAGTGAAGATCGTCATGATAAATGGGAAAAGGGCCGAAATGGATGCTCACGTGGGGGAAGATGACCGGGTGGCCCTTTTCCCCCCTGTTGGAGGAGGTTAAGCATGGAGTCCGGAATGAAGGAGAAGACCGTTGAAATCCGGGTGTTCGGGAGATTGCGACGGTACCTGGATGAGAACGGGCTGCCCTATATTCTGGAAAGGCACGTTGAAGAGGATGGGAACTCGGCCTATGACCTGGCCGGAGAACTGGGCCTTCCCCCGGAAGAAGTGGAGGCTGTTTTTCGCAACGGATGTGTCCAGAATATCTATGATCCGGTCCATCCCGGGGACCGCATTGCGTTCCTGCCCTATGGCACCCCCGGCCCCTATAGGGCGTTCCTGGGTATATGGAGGGAAGGGCGCAAGACAAAGGAGATAGAGAAGAGCGGGAGGAGAGACGACTCTAGCCATGGACAAGAAGAAGACCTTCGCGCCGGAAAAGATCATTGAGAACTCTGCCCGGATCGTGAGCGATCCGGCAGGACGTGAGGTAAAGATCCTCAAGGACGACGATGTCGAAAGGATATGCTCCCGTTACGGAGTAGCATTTCCGGAGGTTTACCGCGCAGCGCTCGAACACGGGATCATCCCGTATCGCTATCTTCGAAATCGGGAAGCGGTCACTCCGGGTATGCAGCTGAAACTCGCGGAGTCCCGGGTTGCCGTCATAGGGGCGGGCGGCCTGGGCGGCAACGTCATCCTTCTCCTGGCGAGGTTAGGCGTTGGTTGCATCGCGGTTGTGGACGGAGATGCCTTTGATGAGACCAACCAGAACCGCCAGGCCCTGTCAAACATGAAGAACATGGGGATCAACAAGGCAATGGAAGCGGCTTCGACTGTCAGCTCTGTGAATCCGGGCGTAGAAGTTATCGCCCATCCTGTACGCCTGGATTCCAGAAACGGGAAAGACATTCTTTCAGGATGCCGGGTGGTTGTGGACGCATTGGACAATGTGGCGGACCGCTTCGTCGTTGAAGAGATAGCAAAGAATCTGGGAATCCCCATGGTCCACGGGGCGGTCGCTGGATTTGAAGGACAGGTCATGTCCGTATTTCCGGATGATCCCGGCCTGGAACTCCTGTACGGAAAGGATGGAACGGCCTGGCAGTCTGAGAAACGCCCGGAAGCAGTCTTCGGCGTCCCGGCGGTGGCTCCTTCCCTCATGGCGACGCTTCAAGTCATGGAAGTCCTCAAGATTCTCCTCAACAGGGGGAGGCTCCTCAGAAACAGGATGCTTCGTATCGATCTTGAGACAGTTGAATTCCATGAGATAGTCTTCAAGGAATGAGATTTTCACTTAGTGCATGGGTCCATAAATACGATGTCATATGCGAATTGAATAGTTGTGTTTACCGCAAAGGCGCAAAGTACGCAAAGAAGAGATGTTTTCCCTTTCCGCTGAGGCGGCGGAAAGGGAAAAGAGACCTTCACGGGAGCAAAGAAGGTCGCAGGCGCATTTTATTATGTGGAGTGTAAGACGGGATAGTTGGGATAGCGCATAGGTTTGAGAGTAGGTAAAATGCGAATCTTTTTTCTTTTGCCGGCGTCTCAGCGGCAAAAGAAAAGGCAGTTGACTTTGCGGTCTTTGCGCCTTGAGCGAAGCGAGCGGTGAAATACTACAAGATTACGCCATCGAACTTATGGATCCAAGTACTAAGTCGCACGAGTGGTCCCGCAGAATGGCGCCGACCTGTCCCTTCACAGGCGGGAGATTGTGAAAAATAGCCAGTTATGGATGGAAACTAGTGGGTCGGCGCTTCCTTGGAAAGATCAACAGTCGTGAAATTTGCCGGTTTTTTCACTTGAAAGATGCCGGGAGGGAGGTGAGGATTGAAGAGGGCGTGTTTGATACGCAGAGTAAGAGTTCTCTCCTGAGAGCTCTCTTTCAGGACTACCTTCCGGGCAAATTCGACCGAGTCATGTTTTTCAAATGCCTCATATGACTGTGTCGTCCGGATTGCAGGAAAATAGCATGTCTCCGGTTTCAGGGTGGATAGGTTGAAGTCAAGCCGCCGGACGGTGACGTTCCGTTCGTCAAGGAGGCTGATGATCCCCTTTTTCGGAGAGACAGCCTTCTTGTATTCCGGGATCGGCGGATATGCCCTTACAAAGGCCCACACGGCTGACGGATCAAGGGGTACGGGAAAAGACCGTTTTAGCATCCCTTTCCGCACAGGTCCCACAAAGACCCGCTTTTCGGGGAAAAGAACAAGGGTGAAACGGCTTTCATCCAAAAGGAGATTGGCGATGTCGGATCCCCATGGATGAGTTATTTCAATTTTTACCCGAAGAGGGCTTCTCTGTCCCACTATCGATATGTTTGCTTCCTGTTCCGTCCCTCCTTGTGTTGACGTCAATGTCCCCGTACAGAAAAGGGTCTTCACGAGATTTTCCTGATTCATTGCCTCGTTCAGGATGGCATTCATTTCATCTGCGGTGTAAGGCTGAGAAGGAGGGCCCAGCAGTTTGGGAGGAATACATCCTTGGGTCCAAAGAAGCGCGGAAAGAAAGCAAAGGAGCAGCAGGAAGCGTCCAGCTGCTCGGAGGGGGCTCATTTCAGACGCTCCATGGTCTTCTTCAAGGCCCTGATTTTTTCCTTGATTTCCTTTTCGTGCGGATGATGCAAAGCTAGGGCTTTCTTGTACCGTTCCAGACCCTCAGCGTACATCTTCATCTTGACATACACGTCTCCGAGATGTTCATTGATGGTTGGGTCATCCGGCGTTAATTTTGCAGCTTTATTCAAATATTCTAGCGCCTTATCAAATAACCCCTTTTGATAGTAAACCCACCCGAGGCTGTCAACAATATAGCCGTTCCCCGGCTTGATCTTGAGGGCCTTTTGAAGCATGGCCATGGCCTCATCCAGGTTGATACCCTCCTCGGCATACGTATAGGCGATGTAGTTGAGTGCCTCTGCGTTGTTCGAATCTATCTTGAGTATCTCTTTCATTTCATGGATACAGGAAGGTTTGTCACCTTTCTTGTCATAGAGCACGCCCAAACGAAAGAGGAGATCAGTATTTTTCGGATCACGTGTAAGCCCTTTTTTTGCAATGGAAATCGCTTCGTCGTATTTTTCCTGGGTTTCACAGATGGATGCGAGCAGGAGGTAGGCTTCAGTCTTTTCGGGGGCTTTGGTGATAATGTTTTGGAGGATCTTGGCCGCCGCATCATATTTTTCCTGTGTTTCCAGCAGATAGGCCATGTGCATCCGTGCATTGGTGTAGTAGGTTGAATCGGGATTAATTAATGCAAAATGCTCTAATGCTTTGTCGGTATCACCCTTTTTTTCATAAGCGGAGGCGAGATAATATCTTGATTTGTAATCATTTGGCCATGCCTTAACGATCAGCTCAAGTTCTTCAATGGATTCGTCCAGTTTTCCTTCCCGGAGATAGATCAATCCCAGAGCCTGTCTCCCGGGTTCTCCCGGTTTCGAGTGGTCCTTGATCTCCTGAGTCTGTCTTTCAGCCTCCTTTTTGCGCCCCAGTTTCAGATAAAGGTTCACGAGCCTTTCCCTGGTTATCAGGTTATCAGGATAGAAAGAAATCAGTTTTTTATAGATCTCCACGGCCTCCAGAGGCCGGTCTGACATTTGATAGAGGGTGCCCAAATCGAAGAGTGCAGGCTCAAGGCTCTCGTTTCGATTAAGGGCCTCCTTATATGCCTCTTCGGCTTTGTCATACTCCTTCATTTCCAGATAGATTCGGCCCCGGTAATAATAGGCGATCACCAGATCGGGGTTCTGCCTTGTGAGTATGTCGAGTTGGGGCAAGGCCTCTTTGAAACGCTGTTTGCGGATGAGGATGGTGCTCAGGATGAGTCTCGCTCTCTGATTGTGTGGTCTTGCCTTCAGTATTTCCTCGTACTCTTTCAGAGAAAGATCATCTTCTCCAGCCAGTGTATAGAGGTCCGCGAGCAGGACACGATGCCGGATGTCTTTCTCGTCCAATTGCACGCATTTCTTCGCAAACAGGATGGCCTCCTGGTAGCGTTTCAATTTTTTGAGCACCAGGGCCATGGTGTGATTGAGGTAAACGCTTTCAGGGTCTCTTTCGATTGCATTTGCGAGATATCCTCGAGCCCTTTCATACTGCCGATCAGAAAGGGCCATGACAGCCATGGTGAACTCAGCGTAGGCCTTTGATAATTCGTCTTTTTCCTTCTTCGGTGCGGGGACGGCCAAGGTTTTTTCTTCTTTCACCGGCGGCGGTGCGGCCGGCTTCTGGATAAGGCCGGCGCAGGAGGAGAGGAGCAGCGCTGAGAGAAGAAAAACGGTAATATTCTTTAATGTTTTCAATTGCAGTTATCCTTTTATGGTTTGAAACTATTTCAAAAAATCGGAATAAAGCTCTTCAAAGTCAGGAATCTGTTCCTTGAGCCATTTTTTGATATTCCTGATCATCTTTTCCTGAATCTGCCGAACCCTTTCCCGCGAAATAGCATATTTGTCGCCCAATTCCTGCAAGGTCACAGGTTTTTCGGCAAGGATGCGGTTATCGAATATGTCCGCCTCTTTGCCGGACAGTGTTTGACGGAATTCCTGGAGTTTTTTCCTGAGGAGTTTTCCCGTTTGGGCATCCGAGAGTTGTTCCTCGGCATTGCTTGAGTCGTCCGGCAAGAGGGAACCGAATACCTCCCGGGAATCGTCGCCGACGGGGGCGGTCAGGGACAGTTCCCATCCCCCCAGCCGCTGGCTCATTTCAATAATTTCTTCTTCCTTCACGTCAAGACGTTCTGCCAGGAGCCGGGGTTCGGGTCTATAGCCTTCCGCGATAAGCTTGTCCCGTTCCTTGGCAAGATTGAAAAAAAGCTTTCGCTGGCTCTGAGTGGTGCCGATTTTCACCAGTTTCCAGTTGTCCATAATAAATTTGAGCATGTATGCCTTGATCCAGAACGATGCATAATACGAAAATTTGATACCACGATAGGGATCAAATTTCCTGACTGCCTGGAGCAGTCCTACGTTTCCTTCCTGGATCAGGTCCAGGAGGTTTTTGGTCCAGTAGCGGTGGAAATCCATTGCAATCTTAACCACAAGTCTCAGGTTGGATGTCACCAGTCTGTAAGCGGCCTTTTCGTCGTTCTTTTCTTTAACCAGAGCAGCAAGTTCCGTTTCCTGTTCCCTGGTAAGGAGGTTGAACTTTTTCACCTCCAGAAGGTACGCCTGGAGGGGATCATAAGGAACGAGGGCCTTTTGCTTAGGAGGCACTCCGAGCACGAGGCTTGAGGAAACGGGACCGGAAACAGCCTTTTTCCGCTGTTGCGTTTCTTTCTTGCTTTTAGGCATAATGGTTCTTTTCCGGCTGATTAAAGCGCCCGATTCACGTGGAAGTGATTCTCAGGTAACGCTTTTTCCCTGCCCGCAGAATCAGATCACCGTTATCAATATCCCGGGAATCGACGATCTGATCAAAGGCCTCGATCCTTTTTTCATTCAGGTAGCCTCCCCCTTGATCGATGAGACGTCTGGCCTCACCGCGGGTTCTGCAAAGCCCTCCTCTTTCAAAAAGAATGTAGGCCGGGATCCCCAGTGCCAGGGAATTTCGGTCCAGATTCAGTGTCGGGACAGATTCAGCAGACACCGATCCGCCGTCTCCGAAGAGCTCTCTTGCTGCCTTCCGGGCATCGTCAGCGGCTTTTCCTCCATGACAGATTCTTGTAGTCTCGTATGCCAGGACTTCCTTTGCCTTCCGTAAGTCCGCACCCTGGAGTCTCCCCAGCCTGTGTACCTCAGACATGGGCAGAAAGGTGAACAGCGCCAGAAAGCGTTCCACATCCTGATCTCCCTGGTTAATCCAGTATTGAAAGTATTCATAGGGTGATGTCAGATCAGGACTGAGCCAGATTGCTCCTTTGTGCGTCTTTCCCATCTTGGTACCGGTGGACGTGGTAAGAAGGGGAAAGGTGAGAGCATGGGCAACTTCTCCTTCCAATCGCCTTACGAGGTCTGCTCCGGCGAGGATATTTCCCCACTGGTCGTTTCCACCCATCTGCAACCTGCACTCATATTCCTTGAAGAGGTGCAGGAAATCGTATGCCTGGAGCAGCATATAATTAAACTCGATAAAGTTGAGACCGGTTTCCAGGCGGGCTTTGTAGCTCTCAGCAGCGAGCATGCGGTTGACACTGAAGTGGCGGCCGATATCGCGAAGGAATTCGATATAGTTGAGGCGGGTCAGCCAGTCTGCATTATTGAGCATAAGCGCCCGGTCATGGGCAAAAGACATGAATCGGGACAATTGCTTCTTCAGGGCCTCTCCGTTCCGGCTGATTTCTTCCCTGGTCATGATCGGGCGTGTTTCTGTCTTTCCGCTCGGGTCTCCCACGAGGCCGGTCCCTCCCCCAATCAGTGCTATGGGTCGATGACCCGCGTTCTGCATGTGCACGAGAGCCATAATCGGGAGCAGGCTTCCCACGTGGAGACTCTTGGCGGTCGGATCGAACCCAATATAACACGTGGTGGGCGTCTCCAGGAGGCTTCGTAAGGAGTGGGGGTCAGTACATTGTTCTATGAATCCTCTCTCTTCGAAGATATCGAACACATTATCCGTACTATTCACTTGTGCTCCTTTCATTTTCTCGGGGGAGCTTCAGGTGGATGACCTTTCCGTGTCTGCCCAAATTGTCCAATTTTTTCCCATTAAATTCAAGGGCTATTCCGCCGGCGTTGCCTATGAATAACTCGAACCCATCCCGCGCCTTCCACTCCGGGTGGCTGCCCGGTTGAAAAACGTATTCCTTTGGAGTTTCCTGGTCGACGATGATCTTTACCCACGTCGTTTCTTTCACCTCTGCTTTGAGGGTCAGAGGCTTTGTTTCGCTTATTTTCGGTGGTTCCGGGGTGGATATAACCGCTTCCTGCTGAGGGGGCTTCGGCGCACTGATTTCCGGGATGGGCTCCTTTTGCTCGACGGCCGCGCCAGTTGATTGTTTATCCTGGACCCCCGGGTGTTTTTCTGCTTCCAGTTCTTTTTGGCCGGTTTCCGGTGTGGTCTCTGCTTCTTCTGCGTGTTCACTGCCGGGAGAACTTTCATTCACAGGACTTTCAGTCTGTTTGGGAGCGGGCGCGACCGCGGTGTCGGCTGGTTCCACGACGTGCAGTTGCTGTGCTGTGTGCCGTGTTGATGTGTAATAATGCACTGCGAAGAATGTACATGCCGCGAGAAGGACAAGAACAACAAAAAAAGCAGGTGTCCTTCTTCGAGAGGGAGCCAGAGATGCCAGAGGTGTTGGAACCGAATTCACTCCAGGGTTTGTTTCATCATACATCCGGAGCACGATTCCTTCATCCAGGTTGAGGGCTTTAGCATAGGAGCGAAGAAAACCCTTTATGAAGACGGGTGCCGAGAATGCGAACCATTCCTCATTTTCCAGGGATTCCAGGACATGGGGCTGCAGCTTCGTCATCTCTGAGAGCTGAAGATAGTCAAGCCCCTGCTCTTCCCGTGCATGCCGCAACATTTCACCGATGGCTATTTCGGGGGTTTCTCCCGTCTTGGAGAAGATTTCCTTTCGTGACGGCGCCATGTTCTTCTTCACGCGTTTCTTCCTGCAGTTGTTAAAACAGGACTTTAATGTAGGACTTATCACGCAACTCTTTTATCCAGGAAACAAATCGCTTGTTCACCTCTGCTTTGTAGAGGGTATCATAGATTTGTTCCTTCACCTGAGACAGCGGTCTCAAACCGGCCTCCCGTTTTTCCAGGACCTTTATTATCTGGATCCCTCCTTCTCTGATGATGGGTTCGCTCACTCCACCAGCGGGTAAGCCGTCCGCCGTCCTGCCGAGTACTTTATCCAGCTGGGATGTCTTGAAAAATCCCAAGTCACCCCCGTCCTGCGCGCCCGGACCTTGTGAATACTTTCTTGCCAGGGCTCCAAAATCGGCTCCCTGTTTCAATTCAGAGAGGATTTCCCTGGCCTTTTGCAGCACTTTTCCACGCTCTCCCGCTGGTTCCGATTCTTCTCTTTTCAGAAAAATGGTCGCAAGGTGGACCTCTCCGGGACTGGAGAATTCCTTTTTATGTGCTCCGTAGTATTCTTTGACCTTCTCGTCGCGAATGATAATTTTGGATTTGACTTCGTAATTAATAAGACTCACCCGCTGCAGTTCTTTCTTAACATTTTCGCGATAGCGCTCATACGTGAGCCCGCGGCTCTTGAGATGTTCCATGAGATCTTCCTGGGTTAAATCATTCTGTCTCTTTATCCGTTCAATAGCCTTGTCCACCTCTTCGGGGGTTACCTGTATATCGAGTTCCTTGGCTTTTGCCGCTGCAATCCTCTCATCAATGATCATGTCCAGGACTTTCCAGCGAGTACGAAAATACTGCTGATCATCTTTCTTTTGCAGTTCTGACGGATCAACACCTGCTATTTCCTTGAATTGGGTATTGAGTTCGTACAACGTGATGATATCATTGTTGACGATGGCAACCACCCTGTCGAAGCATTCACTCGCCTCTATTCCTGCAGGCCTGAAAAGAAAGAAGACCGAGAGAAGACAAACACAAATAAAAATTTTGAAAGAGTGCATAGGTCATTGCTCCAGCATTTGAAGAATTTGGGGATTCATTTCTACCTTGACATGCTTTTTGAGTTCTTTCAACCACTGCCCGAGAAAAGCGTCACGCGCGTCTCGGGAAAGCTCTTTTTCAATTTGTGAGGTTACCTCCGGAAGCGGTTGTATCCCGGCAGGTCGTGTTTCCACGACCTGAAAGATATGGTATCCGTAAGGGGAATGTATAACTGTCGAGATCTGACCCGGTTTCAGAGAAAACAGGGCTCTGTCCATGGTCGTTTCAAGCTCCCCTTTTTCCACCCATCCAACCAATCCCCCATTTTCCGCTTCAGGGGCAAATGAAGTTTCCCGTGCCACTGTTCCGAAATCCTCGCCCCGCTTTATCCGCTCCAACACCTTCTTTGCTTTCTGTAAATCGTTGGTCACGATCTGCTTGAACTTAACCTGCCTCTTGGTGGTAAAGGTGTCGGCATGAGTTTCATAGTAGTGCAAAATGGCCGAGTGGTCAGGCGGTGGCAGCTTGGAAGTCACTTCGTCCATAATTTTTTCCTGAAGGAGCCGCTGCCGAAGTTGCTCTTTCCATTGATCAAAATCAATGTAGCCCCTCAACAGGGTCTCCTTAAACCCCTCATCGGTAAAGTCCTTGCGGATCGTTTTGATTGCAATAGCAAGAGTTGCATCTGAAATCTTGATATGGTGTTTCTTCCCGTATTCCAGGATGAGGTAATGGTCAATAAGTTGATTCAACACCTCTTTCTTGATGGATTCCTGGCTCCTTGCCGATTCCGGGAGATCGGAAAGGAGATCTTCAAAGTCCCTTTTTGCCTGATTCAGATCGACCCGGGTGGAGCCGACGGTTATGACATCTTTTGCCCCGCCGTCGCCCGCTGTGCTGCATGCCTGAAGGGCAAGCAGGAGAAAAAGCATCGTAAACGCCGCCGTGTACCTCTGATGCCGGAAGGAAAAGGGACGCACTCGGCAACGCCTCTTCGTGGAAAACAAAAGGTGCCGGGACATCCGGCGGAAAAACTTCATTTCTTTACTCTACGCTTCAACGGTTTCCATCGCCCAAAGGATTCAAAATAGTGCCCACCTGAAAATAATCCAGCTGATCGGCGAAGAAATCCCGGAAAAAGGTCATTTGCGGATTATCCAAAATAAGAAAACTAACAGTTGGGATACAAATTGCAAGCTATTTTTTACTCCTGAGTGCCTGCCGAAACGGGGAGGTCTTCTATGGTGGATCTGATTCTGGGCAGATCATCGGGAAGGTGGAGGCGCCCTGTCATGATCTTCACGGCATTCTGATTGAGAAATTGAATCTTCCCAGGCCTCCTTTCAGCAAGCTGCACCCATTTTTCCGGCGCCATCGGGGCGGTCGGAGCGTAGGTGAGCGTAATGCCGCGGGGACCCACATCAAGTCTCAGAATACCAACCTGCTTCAGAAGAAGCCGCAAAGACATGATGATCAGAAGATTCCGGACCTCCCTTGGAGGCTGGCCGAACCGGTCTCTGATTTCCTCTTCCATTTCGGCGAGCTGTGATGGGTCTTTGAGAATCGAAAGCCTGCGATACAGGTTGAGCCGCACATCCGTATCCACGACGTAGTCACTGGGCAGAAACGCTGACAGGTCCACGTTGATTTCGGGGTCGATGTCATCCTGCAGTTGCTCACCCTTCAGTTCGGCAATTGCGCGTTCAATGAGTTTTACGTAAAGTTCATATCCGAGGGCTGAGATATGCCCTGCCTGGGCATATCCGAGGATATTCCCTCCTCCTCTGATTTTGAGATCGTGCATCGCAAGATGAATCCCTGCTCCCAGCTGGCTGAAATCCATGAGCGCTTTCAGCCTTTTTTCTGCATCCCTGCTGAGATGGGAGCCCTCCGAAAGGAGGAGGTAGGCGTAGGCTTTCTCCTTTGCTCTCCCCACTCTGCCTCGCAATTGATAGATCTGCGCCAGGCCGAGACGATCCACTTCGTTGATGACGATGGTGTTGGCTGAAGGAATGTCGAGGCCCGATTCGATGATGGTGGAACAGACCATGACGTCGATCTCCTTGTGAAGGAAGGACAGCATGGTTTTTTCGAGCTCCTTTTCTTTCATCTGGCCGTGCGCCACGTCGATTCGGGCATGCGGAATGATTTCCCGGAGGTTCTCAGCCACCCGATCGATGGTTTGTACCCGGTTGTGGACGAAAAAAACCTGCCCCTCCCTTTCCAGTTCGCGCTGGATCGCCCTCGCGATGGTGGCTTCGTCATAAGGCGTAAGGTACGTCTGGATTGCAAACCTTTCTTCCGGGGGGGTCTCAATAATACTGAGGTCTCTGACACCCATCATGGACAGCTGCAAAGTCCTCGGGATCGGTGTGGCGGTTATGGCCAGGACATCCACCATCGCCCTGAATTTCTTCAAGGCCTCTTTCTGCTTAACACCGAACCGCTGTTCTTCGTCGATGATCAGGAGACCCAGGTCATGAAACCGCACGTCTTTCTGGAGCAGACGGTGGGTGCCTATGATGACATCAACCTTCCCTGATCGCAGTTTTCCCAGGATGATTTCCTGCTCTTTTCTTGACTTGAATCGACTGAGGACCTCCGCCCTGATCCCGTATGGTTTCATCCTTTTCCTAAAGGTTTCAAAATGTTGTTCGGCGAGAACAGTCGTCGGCACCAGCACTCCAACCTGCTTTCCGTCTGATATGGCCTTGAACGCGGCCCGAATGGCTATTTCCGTCTTTCCAAAACCCACATCTCCGCATACCAGGCGGTCCATGGGTTGCTCAGACACCATATCCTCAATTACATCTTCTATGGCACGGTCTTGATCAGGCGTTTCCTCGTGTTCGAACGTAGCTTCGAATTCCCTGAAAAGGGAATCAGGGGGAGAAAATGAGAATCCTTTCCGGTATTTCCTGAGGGCATATATTTCAATTAGCTGTTTTGCGATGTGCCTGACGGATGTCCTTGCTTTCTGCTTGGCCAGATTCCAGGCGTTTCCACCCAATCGATCCAGTTTCACCTCCCCATCCCCTGATCCGATGTATTTCTGGAGGACGCCTACGCGGTCCGCCGGTATATAGAGCCTGTCACAGTTCGCGTATTCCACACGCACAAAGTCATTGATCCTTTTCGCGACTTCCATCTTGCACAGGCCCCCATACCGGCCGATGCCGTGTTCTTCATGAACCACGAGATCGCCATCCTTCAGCTGGCTGAACCCGGACCAACCCAAATCCTGTCCTATCAGGGGCCGTTTCCCTTTGGAGCGAGAGTGCTTTGAACCGAATATTTCATCTTCAGTAATCACGTAGAGGGCGGTTTCCGGCCAGGTGAAGCCCCTTGAAAGCCTGCCGATGCAGATGCTGAGACCCGGTTCGGGCGGAATATCCTTCCAGCTTGAGGCAAGAGTTTTGAGGTGCAGGGTGTAATTCTCGAGAATTTCCCTCAGACGCTGTGCCTGCTGCGGGGTGCGACAGGTGAGTATCACGCGTCCCCCATGATCCACCCATTGGGATATTCTTTCTGCAAGAGGTGCCAGAGAGACTCTTCCTTTGCCTTCAAGACGCAGATGAAGGGGGGCGTCCAGGCCGAAGGAACCCGGTATCCGGATCTTTTCAGGCACATGCTCCTGGGTCTTGAGGTCCAGCTCGGCAAACAGTATCCGCTGGCGGGTTTCGAAATGCTCGGTAAGCTCCTGGCCTGACAGGAGGAGGTTCTCTGTGTCCGGGAACGGTTCTCCCCTCTCTACAGAGTGGTTCCGGTTTGTTTCAATCTCTTTCTGAAACCAGGCGTGTGTCTTCTCGATCACTCCCTTCCATCGATGATAATCAACGGAGATGAGAATCCCGTCCCTGGGAGTGTAGTGAAACAGGGTTTCGAGACGGGAATAGAAATGGTTCAGCCAGGCTTCCTGCCCGGAAAAGGACATCCCCTCACCAGCTCCTCTGGGAAGTCTTCCCATAGACCTTGCCCTGCGAATACTATGCTCATCCATTATGATTTCATTGGCGGGCAGAATTACGAGTTCGTTCAGAGACTCCTTGGACCTCTGGCTCAGTGTGTCGAAATGGCGAATGGACTCGAGTTGGTCGCCCCAGAACTCCAGGCGGACGGGCAATGGATGCAAAGGGGGAAAAAGGTCAATGACATTCCCTCTGACGGAATAATCGGCCTTATCTTCCACGAGGGATGTTCGCTGGTACCCGATTGTCTCCAGCTTCCGGATGAGTTCATCTCTTTCCGTTTCTTCCCCGACTTCAAGGTATTCAATGGCCTTGATAAAGGCGTCCTTTGGCGGAATTCTCTGGAGGACCGCCTCAAGAGAGGAGATAACGATGGGGTTTCCCTGGTTGGATAAGGCGTAGAGTGATTCTAAACGCTGGGAAACCACTTCCTTGTGGGGGCTGAGGCCTGTGAGAGGTGAAAGGTCATAGGCTGGAAAGGCGTACATCCGAAGGCCTTCTCCATCTGTTCCCGCATCTTCGAGAGGAAGGAAAAAAGTGAGCGCCCGCAAGCATCTTTCTGCATCCCGGGCCTCCGGAAACACCACCAGACAGGGTTTATGCAGGCCTGCGAAGAGCTGAGAAAAATAGTAAGGCAGCGCCGGATCGGGAAGACCTGTTGCTTCGATAGCAGGGACTCCGTCCCGGATGCATTGAAGCAGCCTGGAAAGATCTTTGTTTGGATAGGGTATCATGCGAAATCGTCAGTATTTTTTTATTTGCCGTTTATCCGGGTTGGAGAGATTCCGACGCGAAAAATTCTGCGAGAAACGAGACAGCGGCGGGGGGATTCGAAGATCTCAGGAGCGTTTGACCACCCTGCCCGCACATTGACGGCACGCACGGGCAGAATGAACGCGGTTGCAGTATTTTTACCTACCCGTAAAGGTAGGTATCATAAGTGGTTTTCTGCCCCAGTAGCGAATCTACCTTCTCTTGTATTTCAGCCCGTTGTGCACTTGAAAGCCATTTATCCCAATCTTCTGTGGACTGCCAGGTGCTAATAACCAGATATTCCTCAGGGTGCTGCATGCTTCTCAATGTCTCGCCGGAGATATATCCTGGTTGCGCTGTGGCGAGTGCCCGAAGCTGGATCAAGAGTGGAAGGAGGTTTGCCTCTTTGTCTTTGGAAACTTTTCTCTTGATAATGATTTTAACAGCCATTTCCTTCCCCCTTTCCCTCAGGTTTGCGCCAGATGGCTTTGTTTCCGAGATCGAACCGGAATGACCACGTCCTTCCGTCTCAGGTCCAAAACCAGGAATCTCCATATTTTTCGTCTCATTTTTGTTTCCAATATACCATAGAGAACGAAAAGTGAAAATCAAAATTTTCTCTCCGTGTTCCCCCACTGATAAGTCACGAAAAGACGGCGCCCTCTCATCAGTCACTCCAGAAAAGGCTCCCTCCCTGAGCAGCACGCGCTTCCAGAGCCCGGATCCGGGGGTCGAAAAAGCATGATGTTCAATGGGGAAGAGTGCCCGGAAAGAATGACGGGTGAGGGTGAGATGTGTATGCAAAGGTGCACTATCCATCGTCAATATGTTGACACTGAAAACGATAATGAGGCCACGTCCAGGCCTCGTGGATGTCGCATTTCCTGCTTAAGTACACGTCAGTTCTCACTCCCAGCCTGCGTCGGAAAAGCTGCCGACCATGGGGAAGAGTGGCACGCGGATTGCATAATCAATGGTGACAAGAGACCAGGACTTCACAAAAGGAGGGCTATGAATCATGAGTCAAAGCAACCTATCAACACTGATGGCAGAACGACGGAGCGAACCACGTTTCCCGGCATCTCAGTATTACAGCGTAGAGTTTTCCATCAACGGTCTCACAATGTCCTATCAGTTCAAGATCTGGAACATGGCGTCCCAGTCCATGTGTGTGCTGGTGCGGGAAGACTCCGAAATATTGCCCCGGATCAAGGTGGGTGATATCCTGGACATGCGATATTATACAGGATCTTCGTCCAGCCCTTCCGAGGACTTGAAGACAGAAATACGGCATATCACAAAAGACGACGATGGCAGATTCAAGGGACATTATCTGGTCGGGCTGAGTATCGTAAGCGAGGAAAATCACCCAATGGCCCATTAAAGGGTGCGGACATCTTCCATTACCTGTTATTCTCTTTTGCGGGTCATGACATGGTGATGAATACCCCCCTTCTGCCCATTTCTCTTGCCTCAAAGCTTGCCCATTTTTCACTTTGAAAAGCCTGAAGCTCGTGCTATCTTCCATTTCACCATGAAGAAATCGAACAACTTCGCGGTACTCGGATTTCTTCTCCCTTTTGCCGCGTCCGCGATCGCCGGGAGTCTTATCCTGGTGGTGAAAAAGAATTTTGCCTCAATGAAATTTCTCATCCCCTATCTGAGCCTTGTGCCATTCGTGCTCCTTTGCGGTCTTGTCTGTTCCATCAAATCCATCCCTCTCATACCGGATCTGAACGATAAGGACTACGCCTACTCAGGGTTAACCGTGAATGTTCTCTTCATCATGATCTACACCATCTCCGTTGTCTATTTTTTCTGGTCCTGATTTACG
Source organism: uncultured Desulfobacteraceae bacterium (assembly GCA_964581175.1). Lineage (GTDB taxonomy): Bacteria > Desulfobacterota > DSM-4660 > Desulfatiglandales > Desulfatiglandaceae > B46-G9. The sequence continues at coordinate 58,741 of CAZONI010000001.1, read as the reverse complement.
GCCGGCAGGCGCAATGAAAAGAGGTGGCAGTTCTCCTCCCTGAGCATCCTCGGAGAGGTATCTGAGGCCTCCCGCTCTCGGGAGGGACCTCGCTGAATCGATAAGCCCGGCGATGCGATCGTTTCCTCTCTGATTTTTCTTTCCCAGCATGCCACTTTCGTCTTCTTTTTCCTTGACATCTCCCATTTTTTTCCGTAGAAGTGTCACAAAGTGGAATAAAGTGTCACTTAGTGCCATAAAAAGGTCATTTATGTTCAGGGGACGCTCCAGACATACACTCGACACCAAAGGCCGGTTGGCCATCCCGACCCGGTTCAGGGAAGTCCTGGACGCGGCCGAAGAGAACGTCCTGGTCGTGACAAATCATCACGGCTGTCTCTGGGCATATACCCGGAACGACTGGAAGGTGATCGAGAAAAAGGCGGCAGACCTCCCCCAGTTCGATGAGGCGGTAAGTACATATCTGCGGTACTTCATTTCCGGTGCAGCAGAGTGTCCTTTGAAACAGAACAGAATTACAATCCCTCCCGACCTGCGCGAACATGCCGGACTAAGCAGAGAAGTTGTCCTGGTAGGAGAACTGAGGCGGTTTGAGATCTGGGACAAGAGCGAATGGGAAAAGGCCTTCACAAAGGCCAGGGAAGATTTCGCAAAGGCCAGTCAGTTCCTCAAGGAAATGGGTATATGATTAACGCAGTACTTTTGGGGACGCATGACCATGAACTATCCCCACGAACCGGTTCTCCTGTACGAGGTGGTAAAAGCCCTTTCTATCATCTCCGAGGGGATTTACGTCGACTGCACAGTGGGCACCGGCGGGCACAGCGAGGCAATCGCCAGGAAGCTGGGAACGAACGGACGTCTTGTGTGCCTGGACAGGGACCCCGATGCCGTGCGCATTTCCAAAGAGAGACTGGATTTTCTGGGCTGTCGGCTTATGATCGCCCAAGTCAATTTCGCGGATCTGAGTGATTTTCTCCATGGATGGGGGATTGAAGGGGTGCACGGTGTTTTGCTGGACCTCGGGATGTCATCATATCAACTGGAAAGGGCAGGGAGAGGGTTCAGCTTCCTTCGTGATGAACCGCTCGATATGAGAATGGATCCCAACCTTTCGAAAACGGCTTTTGATCTGGTCAACACCTCTCCTCTTGAGGAACTGGAGAACTATTTGAGGGTTTACGGCGAGGAAAAAAGGGCCCGAATCATTGCCCGGAAGATAGTGAGGACCCGGGAGGAAAATCCTATCAGGACCTCTCTTGAGCTGGCGGAACTGGTCAGATCCGTTTCTCCCGTCTCTCGCAGGGAGGCACACAAGCATCCTGCGACCAGGACGTTCCAGGCTCTTCGCATCGCGGTGAACCAGGAACTGAAGCTATTGGAAACAATCCTGGAAAGGCTTCCTCCTCTGGTGCGGGAGGGCGGAAGAGTCGTGATAATCTCGTACCATTCCCTCGAAGACAGGATTGTCAAACGGCAAATGGAAAAATGGGAGCATCCCTGCACGTGTCCCCCTGATTTTCCGCACTGCGTGTGCGGGAAGCAGGCGCTTTTCAGGCGGGTGCAGAAAAAACCCGTGAGGCCTGGCTCCGGGGAAGTGGCGAGGAATCCTCGGGCAAGGAGTGCGATTATGAGGGTCGCAGAAAGGGTCTGCAAATGACACGACCGGAAAGAGTCACCAGGATGGTAGGGTCCCGCAACTCCCGGACCGGGGTGCGGGTGAAGAATTCCAAGACAAGGAAGCAGAAACCCTTCCTGACAGCCAGGCAGGTCATTTTGATTATCGCTCTGCTTTTGGTTTTTATGGGGAGCGGTATTACGTATGTCTGGTCCACATTTGAAAAAACACAAATCGGATACGATTTGAGCAAATTGAAACAGGAAGAGATGAAACTGCGGGAGACCCATCGCAAACTTCAACTGGAGCTGGCGTATTTGAAGTCACCTGAGAGCCTCGCGCGGCAGGCAGTAGAAAAACTTGGACTCAGGCCGCCCACGCCTGAACAGATTATCGTACTTCCATGAAAGTGCCGCAAAAAAAGTGGATAAGATTTCGAGCATATTTGGTAGCGGTTTTCTTTGTCCTGGGTTTAGGGGTCATGTTTGCCAGGGCCTATCAGCTCCAGGTGCTGGAAAGAGATCGATTGACGGCGCTGGCGAAAGCAAACTACCTGGACAGGATAACTCTTCCGTCAAAAAGAGGTGGCATCTATGACCGGGATGGAAACGCTCTGGCACTGACAGTGGAGGTGGGATCTGTCTATGCGCGCCCTTCCTGCATAAAAGATAAACGAGATGCGGCCCGGAAGATCGCGAGAGTCCTGAGATTAGCGAGGGGAAGGGTCCGGACATCTCTCCGGAGCAAGAGTCCTTTCATTTGGATCGAACGGAGAATCCCTCCACCCATGATTGAAAAAATCAAAGCGCTTGGGATAGACGGAGTGGGAGTTGTTCCGGAAAGCAGACGTTATTACCCCGGTCGTGAAACCGCGGCACACCTTATTGGATTTGTCGGTGCAGACAATCAGGGCCTTGAAGGCCTGGAAAAGGTCTATGACTCGCTCCTGAAAGGCCCTCCCATAAACCTCGTGCAGCTCCAGGATGCCCTTGGAAGGCCTTTCCTTACCCAACAGGCCGAACCGTCAGGATTTGGTCTTCACGATCTTGTATTGACCATTGATAAAGACATCCAGTTCGAGACCCAGCAATCGCTTGAAGCCGCTGTTCACAAATCCAAAGCAAAAAGCGGTCAGTGCCTTGTGGTAAATCCGCGAACGGGAGAAATCCTTGCCCTGGCCGTTGTGCCGGAATTCAATCCCAATATCTTTTCCCGATACCGGCCTGAACAGTGGAGAAACAGGGTTGTCACAGATTGCTATGAGCCGGGGTCGACCATGAAGGCATTTCTTCTGGCCGCAGCTTTGGAAGAGCGCGTGGTGAATCCCCAGACTCGGTTCAACTGTGAGAATGGAAGATTCGGAATTGCGGGAAAAACAATCCACGATACCCACCCGTTCGGCATCCTGAACGTGGATGATATTATCAAACATTCAAGTAACATAGGTGCTCTCAAAATCGGCAGGACACTGGGATACGGAAAATTTGCCCGCTACCTGAGGCGGTTCGGATTCGGCAGCAAAACAGAGATCGGGCTCCTAGGCGAGCAGAAAGGATTCATCCGCAGTGCCGCAAGCGCCAGGGAGATAGAGGAGATTACCGCCTATTTCGGCCAGGGAATGAGCGTCACCAGCCTTCAACTTGCCATGGGAATGTGCGCGATTGCGAACGGCGGCGAATTGATGCGGCCGTTCGTGGTCAGCTGCATACGGGACTCCTCCGGCAAAGTGGTACAAAGCAACGGACCGGAAGTCGTCAGGCGCGTACTGACGAGAAAGACGTGCAGGGAGGTGAGCCATATCCTTGAAGGAGTGGTAGAGCAAGGAGGAACCGGATCAGAGGCCTCCATACAGGGATTCAGGGTCGCCGGAAAGACGGGGACGGCCCAGAAGGTGGACCCCGGATCCAGGAGATACTCCTCAGACAAATACGAAGCCATCTTTGCGGGATTTGTGCCGGTAGATGATCCGCAGCTGGTGATCGTGGTGATGGTGGATGAACCAAAGGGGGTTCCCTATGGGGGCATTGTTGCGGGACCGGTATTCAGAGAGGTGGGCCAGTGGGCACTGAACTACCTGCGGGTCACTCCACTTGTGCAGTTGGCATCTCGCAAGGAAGTGCCGGCACCACGGAGCATTGATCAAAAGGTGCTTGTCCGGCAAGCGGTCATCCAAGGGAGCCCAAAGGAACATCTGCCGGATTTCAGGGGAGAGACGATGAGAGAGGTGCTGCGGGTCGGCAAGGCCCTTGGCCTGAAGGTGGACCTGAAAGGTTCCGGTCTCGCATATAAACAGTCTCCCCGAGCCGGAATTTCCCTGAAGAAGATCTCCGTCTTGAAGGTCGAGTTCAGACCCCCGGCATAGCGAACGAAACAGGCGTAGGGCACATAGGGCGTAAGGCGTAAGGCAAAAGAGGAAAAGGAACAATCTATCCGAGATGGTTTGAAGCAGTTAAACGGGTCAACGGAGGAACGGACACAACGGCCCAAGGAAATGGCCAAGGATCGGAAGACAATGAAACTGAAGAGCCTTTTGGAGAACTTGCAGTACGAGCGTTTTACCGGTGATTCCGAAGTGGAAGTGAACGGAATAACATACGATTCCCGTTCAGTGAGTGAGGGTGATCTCTTTGTGGCAATCAAGGGGTCTAAGGTTGATGGGCATCTCTTCCTGGGAGAGGCGGTCAAGCGGGGTGCTGTGGCTCTGATAGTGAAAGAATCGAAAGAGTGTCCTGCGAAAGTCCCGTGTATCGAGGTGGCCGACACCAGAGAAGCCCTTTCCCGTGCCGCCGTGCATTTCTACAGCCGTCCGTGCGAACAGTTGAGCCTTATCGGGATCACCGGCACAAACGGCAAGACGACCGTCAGTTATCTTCTGGAATCCATACTGAAGACAGCGGGAAGAAAGCCGGGGGTGATAGGGACCGTGAACTATCGCTTTCCGGGCCATATACTGAAAGCGCCCGTGACCACTCCCGAATCCCTGGATCTCATGCGCATCATGAGAAAGATGGCCGATGAAGGAGTCGACCATGTCCTGCTGGAAGTTTCCTCCCACGCCCTTGATCAGGGACGGACCCGGGACTGCCCATTCAGACTCGCTGTCTTCACGAATCTCTCCCGCGATCATTTGGATTACCACGATTCAATGGACACCTATTTTGAGGCAAAGAGCAGGTTGTTTACATCGCTCGGGAAGGAGCGCCCCGGGCAAAACACAACCGCCGTCATAAACTTGGATGATCCATGGGGTGAGACCCTGACCGGAAGAACAGCCGCGGAGGTGGTTACCTACGGGATCCGAAAGAAATGTGATTTTCAGGCCGAGGATGTGCGGATAGGTGAAGCCGGTCTAGCGGCAAGGCTGAAAACCCCCAAGGGAGATGGGGTCGTCCACTCATCGCTCATCGGAGATTTTAACGCGTACAACATGTTGGCGGCGACAGCAGCTGCCATGAGCCTGGGAGTCAGCCTGGAGGAAATCGTTGCCGGCATCGAGAATCTTGCCGGGATTCCCGGCCGCCTGGAGCGGGTGGAGAACAGGAGCCGGAAAAATATCGTCGTGGATTACTCACATACCCCGGATGCGCTGGCCAAGGCACTCAAGGCGCTCAGACCGTTTGCAAAAGGAAAGCTGATCTGTGTTTTCGGGTGTGGAGGAGATCGCGACAAGGGAAAAAGGAAGGAGATGGGCCGGATTGCAGCAGAACTGAGCGACTTGATGTTTCTCACCTCGGACAATCCCAGGACCGAGAACCCGGATGCCATCATTTCCCAGATCGAAGAAGGAGTGCGTGCGGCAGGAATCATGAAACAGACGGGATCGCCTTCGAGAGACACGACGGCGAAAGGTTACCGGATCGCTCCGGACCGTGCCGAAGCGATCACGATGGCTGTTCACATGGCCGCTGAAGGGGACGTGGTGCTCATCGCCGGGAAGGGACATGAAACGTACCAGATTGTCGGACGAGAAGTAAGAGATTTTGATGATCGAAAGATTGCCGCCCAAGCGGCCTCCTGAGAAATCACTATGTCCATTGAATGGGGAAAGATAACCGCTGAAGAGTTCATTGATCCGGTCCAGGGGAAACTGGTCGCGGGGCCGCGGGATGTTGCCTTTACGGGTCTTTGCACGGATTCCAGGAAGGCCGGACCGGGAGAAATTTTCTGGGCGCTCAAAGGGGAGAGGTACGACGGTCATGATTTTCTGAGGGATGTCATTCAAGAAGGGGTATCCGGCGTTGTTATTAGTGAGTCATTCCTCCCTCACCTTTTGGCCGTGCTGGAATCTGATCTGAAACAGCGGACTCCCGCAGTTCTAACGGTGGGAGATACACTGAAAGCGCTGGGCGACCTGGCCGGCTGGTGGCGCAGGCAGTATGATGTGTCGGTAGTGGCTATTACAGGGAGTGCCGGGAAAACCACTACAAAAGAGATGTGTGCCCTTATCCTGGAACGGCAGGTGCACGTACTAAAGAGCCAGGGGAACTTTAACAACCTGATCGGCGTGCCTTTGACCCTGCTTCGATTAGGCCCCGGTACGTCCGGAGTGGTCCTGGAACTGGGCATGAATCGGCCTGGAGAAATAGCCCGCCTTACGCAGATTACCGGTCCGAACGTGGGCGTGATCACCAATGTCGGAAAGGTTCATCTGGAGGGACTCGGCACCATTGAACAGGTAGCGAAGGCAAAAGGGGAACTCATACAAGAGATTTCTCCCGGGGCCCGAATCGTGTTGAACGGCGATGACGGGTTGTTGATGGATACGGCGCGCCGGTTCCGCCAGGATCTCTTCACGTTCGGCCTGGGGTCCCGAAACGATGTGTTTGCCGAGGACGTCCATGACAAGACCACGGACGGTATTTCATTCATCCTGCGTCATCGAGATGGTTCGTGGCCGGTACATCTCAAGGTCCCGGGACGACACAACATGCAGAACGCACTTGCGGCGGCCGCCGTGGGATTCGTTTCGGGTTCGGCTCCCGAACATATTCTCGCCGGCCTTGAGGAATTTCGGGGGATCAAAGGGAGATTCACTGTGGAACACCTGTCATGCGGCATCACGATTATAGACGATACCTATAATGCCAACCCAACGGCATTGCAGGCCGCTCTGGACACAGGGAAATCCATGATTTCGAAGGGCGGCAGGCTCGTTGTGGCCCTCGGCGATATGCTTGAGCTCGGTGAAGCGGCGCGCCGGGAACACAGGGCCGCAGGACGCCTGGTGGCGGGTGCAGGGGCTGCTTTTTTCGTCGTTATGGGGACGCATGCTCCGGACATGATACAAGGAGCGAAAGAGGCGGGATTTGCGGAAGAAAGCATGGCTGCGGTAAACACTCATGATCAGATGGTGAGAGTTTTGCGGCAGGTGGCGAGAGAAGGGGATATCGTTTTTTTCAAGGCATCACGGTTATTGGAACTGGAGAAGGCGGTTGAGGACTTCAAGGCATTGATGGAACAGGAAAGGGTGGCGGATGCTCTATAAATTGCTCTACCTCTTGCACGTGGACGTTTCCTGGCTGAACGTGTTTCGCTATATCACGTTCAGGACCATTCTCTCCACGCTGACGGCCCTCCTGATCTGTTTCATATTCGGCAACTGGGCCATCAGAAAGCTGAGGACATTGCAGGTGGGACAGTACATCCGGGATGACGGCCCCCCAAACCACAAGAAAAAGGAAGGAACTCCTACCATGGGGGGGTGCCTGATCATACCCGCGGTGATCATCGGGACCCTTTTTTGGGCGGAACCCGAAAACGCATATGTGTGGATGGTGCTCTTTGTGGCTGTTTCATTCGGGGCCATTGGTTTCGCGGACGATTATCTGAAGGTCTCGAAGAAAAACAGCAAGGGCCTTCGGGTCGCTGCAAAATTTTCCTTGCAGGCCCTGTCGGCATTTATTGTAGCCCTTTTCCTCTACCAGGACCCGGGGATGACCACCAGACTGAATCTTCCTTTTCTCAAGACGATCCATCCCAATCTCGGGCTGGGATACATACCATTTGCGGTGGTTGTTATCGTTGGAGCATCGAATGCCGTCAATTTGACCGACGGTCTGGATGGCCTTGCCATAGGTCCGGTCACTATCGCCTTTGGGAGTTATCTCGCCTTTGCCTATCTTGCAGGGCATGCCAAAATTGCATCGTACCTGCAAATCCCCTACGTCCCGGGGGCAGGAGAAATTTCAGTGATCTGCGGCGCAGCGGTTGGTGCGGGTCTTGGATTCCTCTGGTACAACGCCTATCCCGCGGATGTATTCATGGGTGACGTGGGCTCATTATCTCTTGGAGCGATCCTCGGAACTGTGGCCCTGATTACCAAGCAGGAAATTGTACTGATACTGGTGGGCGGGCTGTTCGTGTTTGAGGCCCTGTCCGTCATTTTCCAGGTGGCCTATTTCAAGATAACAGGAGGCCACAGGATTTTTCGCATGGCTCCCATTCATCACCACTTCGAGCTGAAGGGATGGGCAGAGCCGAAAGTCATTGTGCGGTTTTGGATTATCTCCATTATTCTGGCGCTTCTATCCATCAGCACCCTGAAGTTGCGGTAACAGGGCGAGCAGGGGAAAGAAATCGTGGCTGTTCAAGACATGAGCGTTGCAGGGAAGAGGGTCCTGGTCGTGGGCCTGGGGATCTCGGGATTTTGGGCTTCTCGATGGCTCATAGAGAACGGCGCCAGGGTCACGGTAACGGAGAGCCGGAGGAAGGAGGAAGTCAACGACGCATTTTATGCGGATCTCGCGGATCGGCGTTGCACCTTTGAGATAGGAGGACATCGCAGGGAGACTTTTCTGAACGCGGATTTGATCATTGTGAGCCCTGGAGTCTCGCATACGATGCCCTTCCTGCTGGATGCCCGGGAAAAGGGGATCCCGGTTATGGGAGAACTGGAGCTGGCGAGCAGGGTTATTCCGACTCCACTGATCGCGGTTACCGGTACCAATGGGAAGTCAACTGTCACTGCGTGCCTGGGATCGCTCCTTGAAAAGGCGGATGTTCCCGCGTACGTGGGGGGAAACATAGGGACACCTCTGATAGCATATGCCTGCGGAGAAATGAACGCAGAATACCTGGTGGTGGAGGTGAGCAGTTTCCAGCTGGACACGGCAGAGAACTTCTCTCCGTACATTTCGATCATCCTAAATATTTCGCCTGACCACCTGGACCGATACCAGGATTTTGAGGAGTATTGGGAAGCGAAGAAGAAGATCTTTTCACGGCAGGGACCCGGGCAGTATCTCATCATGAATAACGAGGACGAGATCCTGGCACGCATTTCCCCTGAAACAGGGGTCTCTATCCTCCGGTATGGGTTAAAGGAAAGAGATGGACAGGCGGCGTATCTGCAGGATGGGATTATCCGGGTCCGAGGGAAATCGGGGGAGACGGTGAGCCACCCTGTCGCGTCTTTCCAGCTTCCGGGAGACCACAACATACTGAATCTTGAAGCCGTCATTCTGGTGGGCCACATCCTGGAGATTGATCCAGCCACCATCCAGGTGAGTTTGAGTCAATTTCAAGGCCTGCCGCATCGACTGGAACGCGTGGGAGAGAAGGAGGGGGTAGTCTTCTACAATGACTCCAAGGCGACAAATGTGGAAGCGGCAGTCGGGGCCATTCAATCCCTCGCCTGTCCCATACTTCTCATTGCGGGTGGAAAGCACAAGGGCCTTCGGTACGACAAGCTTGCCGCAGCCTCCGCCGGGCGGGTGAAAAAGGCGATTTTTGTAGGAGAGGCGAGAGAGCACCTTGCAAGGGCATTCGAGGGAGTCGTGCCATACCATCTTGCAGGAGGGCTGGATGGAGCTATCCGGTTGGCCATGAGCCTGGCCGAACCGGGTGACGCGGTCCTGTTATCACCGGCGTGCTCAAGCTTTGACCAGTTTCAGGACTACCAGCACAGGGGCGAGGTCTTTCGCACGGCCGTGGAGCGACTTATTCATGAGTGAGAGCGCACAGGCAAAGCCAAAATACGATCTGTGGATTCTTATTCCGGTTCTCTGCCTTATGGGGATGGGGCTGGTAGTCGTCTACAGCGCAAGCACAAACCTGGCTGCCCACCGGCTGGGCGACAGCTACTTCTATCTCAAGAGACAGGCTTTTTTTGCCTGCATTGGGTTGATCATCATGGTCGTGGCAAAGAACATACCCTGCCGCTTTTTTTCCAAGTTGACCTATCCCCTGCTTTTTGTGACCGCGTGCGTCATGGGAATGGTCCTGATTCCCGGTATCGGCACCAGAGTGGGGGGGGCCATGAGGTGGTTCAGGCTGGGCAGTTTTTCAATCCAGCCGTCAGAATTTGCAAAGTTCGCTCTGGCCGTATACCTGGCCTATTCCATGTCCAAGAAGGGTCCCGAAATGAGGCGTTTTTCGACCGGCCTGTTTCCGCACCTCCTGGTGGCAGGCGTCTTCATGGGCCTGATCATTCTCCAGCCGGACCTGGGCACGGCCGTTATCATCGGTTGCTGGCTCGTTGCGCTTCTCTTTGTCGGCGGGGTGAATCCGTTTCAGCTCGTTGGGATACTGTCTCTCTTCGCGCCGGTGGTACTCTGGCTTGTGTTGCACGCCGACTATCGACTCAAGAGGTGGTGGGCCTTTCTCCATCCATGGAAAGATCCCACAGGTATCGGCTTTCAGATAGTGCACTCGTTCCTCGCCTTCGGATCCGGCGGTATCTTTGGGATGGGTCTGGGTAACAGCAAGCAGAAACTCTTCTATTTACCGGAGCCTCACACAGATTTCGTGCTTTCCATAGTGGCGGAGGAAATGGGGTTTCTGGGTATCGGGATTACGATAATTCTTTTCGGCGTTTTGATCACTCGCGGGATCAAGGTTGCGCTGGATGCCAGGGATCTCTACAGCAGTTATCTGGCGTTGGGCCTGACCACATTCATCGGGCTGCAGGTCCTGGTGAACATGGGGGTCGTTATGGGGTTGCTGCCCACGAAGGGTTTGACCCTGCCCCTGATCAGCTACGGGGGATCATCCCTCATCATGACGTGTCTGAGTATAGGGGTGCTCCTGAATATTTCTTCCGAATATTGAGGGGAGTGGACCAGAGAAGTCAAATGGCGATCTTTCGCGCCATCATAGCTGGGGGTGGAACAGGGGGGCATCTTTTCCCCGGCATTGCCGTGGCAAGGGAAATGGGAAAGCGGTTTGAACGCTCGCGCATAGTCTTTATAGTCGGCCGCAGAAGAATGGAAATGGATATTCTGGATCGATACGGATATGAAAGGCAGTTCATCGACGTGGAAGGGCTCAAGGGAAGAGGCCTCTTCAGGGGTGCAGGGGTGGTGATAAGGTTGCCGAAAGGGTTTTATCAGGCAGCGCGGGTGATCCGGCACGTGTCTCCCCAGGTGGTCCTGGGGGTGGGAGGATATACTGCAGGGCCGGTCTGCCTGGCCGGCCGTTTCCTGGGTGTTCCTACCGCCATTCACGAGCAGAATTCCTATCCAGGCATGACGAACCGTATCCTGGCGCGGGTGGTAAACAAGGTGCTCATTTCCTTTGACGAAAGCAGGGAACATTTTCGCTCGGCATCAATCGCCCTTACGGGAAATCCCGTGCGGGAAGAACTTTTTATCACTCAGGATGAAGAAGAGAAGGTGTCCGGGACCTTCACCCTGCTGGTGCTCGGAGGCAGCCAGGGCGCTCAGGCGATCAACAGGGCGGTAGTGGATGCGCTCGTCCATTTGCGGAAACGGGGACTATCTCCGAGGGTGATTCACCAGACCGGACATCTCGATCATGAGAGAGTCCTGAAGGAATATCGGGAACACGGGCTCGAGGGAAATGTTCTGCCTTTTGTAGAGGACATGGCAGGAGCATACGCTCGCGCCGATCTCGTGGTGAGCAGGGCCGGGGCAACCACCCTTGCCGAACTTGCCGCACTGGGCAAAGCGTCCATTCTGATTCCATATCCCTATGCAGCAAACCAGCATCAAGAGACAAACGCGAGAGTCCTTGAGCAGGTTGGGGGCGCTATCGTGAAAAGGGAACAGGAGATGAGTGGAGAAGACCTGGCAAAAGAGTTGGGCGCGCTGATGAAACATCCCGAAAAAGTGAAAGAAATGGCACATGCGGTCCTGGTCCGGGGGAGGCGGGATGCCGCCCGGCAGATCGTTGACCAATTACTGGAGATGGCCCCGGAATGGTAAAATTCGGAAAGACAAAGCATATCCATTTTGTCGGCATCGGCGGCATCGGGATGAGCGGCATCGCGGAACTCCTCTTGAATCTCGGATACCGTGTCAGCGGTTCGGATCTGAAGTCCACTCCGGTCACGGACAATCTCGCGAGACTGGGGGGAAGAATATTTGAAGGCCACGCCGAAGAGCACGTGGAGGGGGCGGATGTGGTGGTCTATTCCTCGGCGGTAAGGGAGGATAATCCCGAGATCGCTGCTGCAAGGAAGCACTTTGTACCGGTGATTCCCCGGGCGGAAATGCTGGCAGAACTGATGAGATTGAAATACGGTATTGCGATTGCCGGCGCCCATGGCAAGACCACCACCACCTCCATGGTGGCATCCATCCTGACAAAGGGGGGGCTCGATCCCACCGCGGTCATCGGAGGCAGGCTGGATACCTGGGGAGGGTCCAACGCGCGGCTGGGTGAAGGCGACATCCTGGTCGCTGAAGCCGATGAGAGCGACGGCTCTTTCCTGGCCCTTTCCCCCATCATCGCGGTGGTGACGAACATTGACCGGGAACACCTGGACCATTACGGAGATATGGAGACCATTAGAAAGACCTTTGTCGATTTTATCAACAAGGTCCCATTCTATGGCACGTCAGTCCTCTGTCTGGACAACGAGGAGATTCAGAACATCATCCCCAGGTTGAAGAAAAGATATATCACCTATGGACTGACGTCGCAGGCGGATCTCCAGGGGAGAGAACTCCGCCGGGAAGAAGGCCGTATGCGGTTCGAGGTACTGTATCACGGTGACTCCATGGGCGAAGTCCTGGTCGGAATCCCGGGTGAACACAACGTGTTGAACAGTCTTGCGGCCTTGGGGGTAGGCCTGGAACTGGGTCTTTCCATGGACGTTATTCGCCAGGGCCTCAGGGACCTGGGGGGGCTGGCCAGGCGGTTCCAGGTGAAGGGTGAAAAGAACGGCATTCTTGTTCTCGATGATTACGGACATCATCCGAGCGAGATTGCTGCCACCCTCAGAACGGCCCGGGAATGGTGGCCGGAAAGACGAATGGTGGTGGTTTTCCAGCCCCATCGGTATACCAGGACACAGATCCTGTTTGACCGCTTTGTGACCAGTTTTAATGAAGCGGATGTGCTGCTCGTAACCTCCATTTATCCGGCCGGAGAAAGACCGATCAGCGGGATCAACGGTGAAACACTGGCCAAGGGAATCCGGGATCACGGGCATAAAGACGTTGCCTTTTGTGGGGATAGGGAAGAGACCCTTGAAAGGCTCCTTTCTACCGTTCGTGAAGGAGACCTGGTGGTGACCCTGGGGGCCGGCAATATCGTGAAGGTGGGTGAAATATTTCTTGAGAAGCTGCATCAAGATGATACCGAGAAGCAACGATGAACAGGGAGCAGATGGACGCCTTCATTGATCTTGCAGGCGGAAGGCTGCAGTGCGGCTGTTCCATGGCATCTTACACCACGCTCCGGGTCGGCGGGTGCGTGGAGGCCCTTTTGAAGGCGCAGGAATCCGGAGACCTTCAGACCGTAATCCCGTTCCTGCAAAAAGAGCGCATCCCCTGGTTTGTCGTGGGGCGTGGCAGCAACCTCCTGATCATGGATGGAGACATCCCCGGAGTTGCCATCCGACTGGAGGGCGCGCTTGCCGCTATTGGAGAGCAGATCTCTCGCAGCGGGGTGATCATCGCAGGGGCTGGAGCGTCATTGCGGCGGCTGCTGGAACTGTGTCGGAGAAAAGGGTACGGCGGCGGCGAATTCCTGGCGGGCATTCCCGGAACCGTTGGCGGTGCGGCGGTCATGAATGCCGGGGCATTCGGGAAAGACATGACTTCCCTGGTCTCTCGGATGGAGATGGTGACACCGGGAGGCGAGATGGTCGAAATGGAAGGCGAAAAGCTCTCTTTCGGATACAGGAAACTGGAACTGGAGGAAGGCGCTGTAGTGACCCGGATCCATCTCAAGCTGGAAAAGAGCATCCCGGAGGAGGTCGTTGAAAGGATAAAGAGCTATTTGAGCAGGCGGAAGGAAACGCAGCCCTTTGAATACCCCAGTGCGGGTTCCATTTTCAAGAATCCGCCGGGAGACTATGCGGGGCGCCTGATAGAGCTGGCGGGATTGAAGGGGAAGAGGCGCGGTGACGCCATGGTCTCCGCGAAACACGCCAACTGGATTGTCAATGCCGGCGAAGCAAGTTCGCGAGATATTCTGGATCTTATAACTCTGGTCCGGAAGACCGTCAGCGAAAAAACGGGCGTTAACCTGGAACTGGAGATCAAGGTAATCGGTCGATGAAGCGGGATTCGAAGAGGAAGAAAGACGTGCTCCAGCGTCAAGTGGTGAACCGAAAAAGGAGAGGGAGAAGACCCGTCCTGAAGATGGGGGTGATTGGATCCTTCTGCAAGGGGTGTTTCAAGATTTTCGGGGCGATCCTCGTGCTCGCACTCATCAGTTTTTCATTCTTGAGCGTTTACCACTACCTCCTCACCTCGCCCTATCTCGAGCTGGATCACGTGGAAGTACAAGGCGTGCAGAAGGAGCTGAAAGCAGAATTGCTGAAAAGGGCCGATCTTGCCCCCAAGGTGAGCCTGCTGGCACTGAATCTTCGCGCGTTGAAGAAGCGGCTGGAAGAACATCCGTGGATCCGTTCGGTCCAGCTTGAGAGGAAATTCCCCCATACCCTTTTGGTCAGGGCCGAAAAACAGGAACCGCGGGCTATCCTTCTGTGTAACGGCATGTACTACCTTAACCGGTTTGGAGAGGCGTTCAAGAAGGTAGACTCCTCTGAAGACAGTGATTTTCCGCTGGTGACCGGGCTGCAGGAAAACAGCAACAGGATACAAGATGAACTGAAGGGAGCGGCCCGGCTAATGGAGGTACTTCAAGAAGAAAAGAGTCCCTGGTCTCTTGCGGGACTGGCTGAGATTCATATCGAAGATGAAAACCACTCCACGCTCTATTTTGAACATATGGAGGCCGGGATCAGGGTGAGCGAAAAAGGCATCCGAAAAGAGATACAGGAATTGAGGCGTGTCGTCGCACACCTGGTGAGCAGCGGAAAAATTGCACAGGTGATGGCCATAGATTTTGGGTATACGAGGGGTGCAATTGTTTCTTTCAGGAAAGGGTAAGAAAGATGGCGAATGAAATTATTGTGGGGCTGGATATAGGGACGACAAAGATCTGTGCCGTGGTAGGGGAGGTATCCGGCAGGAACGTGGAAATTATCGGAATGGGAAGTCATCCATCGGATGGGTTGAGAAAGGGGGTGGTTATCAATATTGAAAACACGGTGAATTCGATTAAGGAAGCCGTGGAAGAAGCGGAAACCATGGCCGGCTGCGAGATAAGCTCCGTCTATGCGGGGATTGCGGGAGGACACATTAAGGGGTTCAACAGTCACGGGGTAATTGCGCTCAAGGAGAAAGAGGTCACGAAAAAGGATATCGAACGGGTTATCGAGGCGGCCAGTGCAGTGGCTATTCCCATGGATCGCGAGGTTATCCACACCCTTGTCCAGGAATACATTGTCGATGAGCAGGACGGAATTATGGATCCCCTCGGAATGTCGGGCGTGCGGCTTGAGGCCAAGGTCCATATCGTGACGGGTGCGGTCACGTCAGCGCAGAATATCATCAAATGCGCGAACCGGGCCGGGCTCGACGTCTGCGATATCGTTTTGGAATCCCTGGCATCCAGCGAAGCAGTGCTTTCTGCTGAGGAGCGAAACCTGGGTGTTGCGTTGATCGATTTCGGCGGTGGCACGACAGACATGGCTATCTTCTCGAGGGGCGCCATAAAGCATACGTCGGTTCTCGCCCTCGGTGGAGACAATCTGACCTATGACATCGCCGTCGGACTCAGAACACCAAAGGTGGAAGCGGAAAAGATCAAAATCAGGTACGGGTGCGGGTTTGCTCCCCTCATCGGAAGGGAAGAGACTATCGAGGTCCCGGGTGTTGCAGGCAGAAAGGCGCGCATCCTATCCAGACAGATCCTGGGGGAGATCCTGGAGCCCAGGGTGGAAGAGATTTTTACCCTTATTTACGGGGAACTGGTGCGTTCAGGGTACCATGAAAGGATCAGCTCGGGCGTAGTGGTAACAGGTGGATCGGCGGAACTCCAGGGAATCACCGAAATGGTGGAACAAGTCTTCAATGCACCGACACGCATCGGATTTCCGGAAGGCATAAGCGGCCTCGTGGAGGTGGTGAACAAACCCATGTACGCGACCGCCGTGGGGCTTGTAATCTACGGTGCAAAACAAAGCAAGGGCAGGAAAAAGTTCAGGATCAGGGACAGAAACATTTTTAACAGGGTAATGAGCAGGATGAAGAAATGGTTCAAGGATGTGATCTAGGGAGAAGAGAGAAGGAAATGAAGGCTGGAGTGCACAGGACCTGGTACAAACAGTTGCCCATGAATTGTGAACCAGGCAGCCTGGAGCAGTTACACCCGAACAAAAAGGAGGGACGACATGAAATTCGAGTTTATTGAAGAGAAGGAAACGTATCATGCCAAGATAAAGGTTGTTGGGGTCGGAGGAGCCGGCGGCAATGCCATCAACAACATGATAGTCTCAAAATTGAAGGGGGTCGACTTTCTCGCCGCGAACACGGACAGCCAGGCCCTTGACCGCTCGGCATGTTCCGAAAAACTGCAGTTGGGCGCCACCATCACAAAGGGCCTGGGCGCCGGGGCCGATCCTGACCTTGGTAAGCTTTCTGCCGAGGAGTCCGCAAACGAGGTACGGGAAAGAATCCAAGGCGCAGATATGGTTTTTATCACTGCCGGCATGGGCGGCGGGACCGGTACCGGGGCTTCCCCGGTGATCGCGAAAGAATGCAAGGAGTGCGGCGCCTTGACCGTGGCTGTGGTGACCAAGCCCTTCAAGTTTGAGGGAGACAAACGCATGAAGAGGGCTATCGAGGGTATTGAAAAACTGAAGCAGGATGTGGATACCCTCATCGTCATCCCCAACGAGAGGCTCAAAGCTGTAGGGAGCCGGAGCACCACGTTCAAGGATCTCATTGCCAGGGCTGATAATGTGCTCCTGCATGCGGTGAAGGGCATCTCTGACCTCATTATGAGTACGGGCTTCATCAACCTGGATTTTGCCGATGTGAAAAAAGTTATGGAACAGATGGGGACCGCGATCATGGGCACCGGAAGAGCGGGAGGCGAGAACAGGGCTGCAGAGGCTGCCCAGATGGCCGTGAACAGCCCCCTCCTCGAAGATATATCCATCAGCGGCGCCCGAGGTCTCCTCATGAACATCAGCGGACCCTCTGATATGACCATGGACGAAATAGACGAGGCCTCCAGTTACATAAAAGAGGAAGTTCATCCCGATGCCGAAATTTTTTGGGGCGTAGTATTTGATGATTCACTGGGGGATGAAGTCCAAGTCACGGTCATCGCGACGGGTATTGAAAAGGACATTCCCCGTGAGATGGTCAGGGATCTGGCGCAGAACGTTGTGAAAATACGGGATATCAATCCGGAAGAGGCGGGAGAAGCATGGACGGTGCGGATGAACGGCGTAAATCTGGATACCCCGACCTTCCAGAGAAAGGGAGGAGAACCGGTCCCACCCGCCGGTAAGGAAGAAAATCCAGCCGGGAGGAAGGGCTTTCTGAACAAGAGCTTCTTCAAGGACCACCTGGACTATCCGACATTTCTCAGGGCCAAGGCCGACTGATCAAAGCGCCGGGAGATGTCAGGACATGCAGGGGAGCGTCGTCGCCCTCTATCGGAGCATATTGGCAGCGGAGAGGGGCTTCATAAAGAAGGAGTGGGGCGGAAAAAAACTCTCCGTGGCCCTTGCCTATCCCAATGCCTACCTTGTGGGCATGTCCAATTTAGGCTTCCAGATCGTCTATGGCCTCTTGAACCGGAGACCTGACGTGGTGGCGGAGCGTGTTTTCCTGCCTGAAGGACAAGAAATGTCCCTCTACCTTCAGTCAGGAGGACCGCTCCTCTCCCTGGAGTCCCAGAAGCCCGTCCATGATTTTGATCTCGTGGCCTTCTCTCTCTCCTTTGAAAATGACTATCCCAATATTCTGAAAATATTGGAACTGTCAGGGATCGCTCTTCAGTCTCAAGGGCGGAAGGAGAGAGATCCCTTTGTTATGGGAGGAGGAGTCACTACCTCCCTCAATCCCGAACCCATTGCCTCTTTTCTTGATTTCTTTCTCCTCGGCGAGGCCGAGACGAACCTTTCCGCGTTCGTTGATCTTTTTGTTGAATTGCGCGACCAGGGATACCGGAGGGATGAAATTCTGAAAAAACTCGGCGCGGGCATGGATTCCCTGTACGTCCCTGCCCTTTACCGGCCCGAATACAACGAAGATGGGACCATACACGTTTTTCAACCTGCCCTTCAAGGTGTTCCCGAGAGAATTCGGGCACCCGTTCTGAGCACACTGGTGGGACCTGAGGCCTCCGCGTCAACGATTCTGACCCCTGATACGGAGTTCAACGACCGGGTCCTGATAGAACTGGGCAGAGGATGCGGACATGCCTGCCGATTCTGTGCTGCGGGGTATGTGTACAGGCCTCCCCGCACATACCCGGAAGAGGCCATTCGCGCCAGGGTGAAAACAGCCCTCGGCACCGGCCCGCGGGTGGGACTCCTGAGTGCTGCGGTATCGGATATTCCCGGGATCGAGAATATCACCCGGGAAATACTGAAATCGGGGGGTAATTTTTCCGTTTCCTCCCTGCGGGCGGAAACTATTACCATTGGATTGCTCGAAGACCTCCGGTCAAGTGGGCAGCGGACCATTGCTATCGCTCCTGAGGCCGGATCGGAGAGGCTCCGCAGGGTTATCAACAAACACTTGAGCGAGGAGCAGATCGTTGAAGCCGCGAGCCTTATCTCGACAACCTATCCTTTCAACCTGCGCCTCTATTTTCTCATTGGACTCCCCACGGAAACGCAGGAAGATCTTGCCGCGATTCCTGCTCTCGTGAAGAAGATAAAACATGCTATGATCAAGACTTCCGCCGAGAGGGGTAAAATCGGCCGGATCAGGTTGAGCGTGAATTGTTTTATTCCGAAACCGTTCACCCCTTTTCAATGGTTTCCGCTGGAGGAAACAGGTATCCTGAGGGAGAAACAGAGATGGCTGAAAAAGGCACTTGTCAAACAGGGAGGCGTCCAGGTCCATTTCGATCTTCCCAAGTGGGCATATGTGCAGTCGCTCCTCTCAAACGGGGACAGGCGGGTCGCTCCCATTATTCTCGAGGCCCACAGGAATCAGGGAAACTGGAAAAGGGCCCTTCTGGTCTCCAAAATGAATCCAGATTTCTTCGTACACCGGGCTCGGGATCTGGAGGAAACGTTGCCATGGGATTTCATTGACCATGGGCTTTCCAAAAGACACCTGGCCCGCGAATATTCCCTTGCCGTCAAAGGGCAACAATCGGAAGGCTGCCGGGTTGGAAATTGCCACCGGTGCGGCATCTGTTGACCCTGATCCACCATCGAGGCATCATCTGCGGCGTTGCCTTCGCTCGCTCCTCCCTGCGACGTATTGTTCATACGTCTCGGTCGTCGCTCCTCGGCGCCTTGCACCTGACACCTTGCTGGTGACCAGGGATTTCGCCAAGTCCCCCGGTGAAACTCATGATGCGAAAATTAAATGGTGGATTTGGGTGCTGAACCCAGGTATTGACTCTGCAGGCAAATTGGATTAGCCTTTACTTCCCGTCTCTGGAACAAAGAGCGACGCCCCAAGACAAAGCCGAAATTACGAAGAATGGATGGGTAAAGCATGGCAACGCAAAGTACAATTGTAGCACAGCTGGTCCATATTTCCGGGCCGCTCAAGGGCAAGATCCAGGAATTCTCTGAGCCCGAGATTGCCATAGGGAGGCACCCTTCCTGTGTGGTCCGGTTTCCTGCCGACCTGGTACTCATCTCCCGAAATCACGCCAAGGTCATCAGGCAAGGAAATACCTTCAAACTGGTAGATTCAAGTACGAACGGCACCTTTGTGAATGGGAAGAGAGTGAAAGAGACCCTTCTGAAGAGTGGAGATGTGATCACTCTCGCTGAAGCGGGACCAAAATTCAGCTTTCTCACGCAAATGAAGGAGGTTGAAACTGTCCCTAAGGCTCCCCCGCCGCCGGTCATGGAGACGCCTGCTGAACCGCCGCCTCCCGCATCAATACCCGCAGAAAAGGAAGAAGTCAGGCCCGAAAAGGCCGTTATTGAAAAAAGAGAAGCGCCCCTGGTTATTCAATACGGACCTACCCTCAGGTCTTTCAAGATGGTGCCCGTTGTCATTGGGAGAAATCCATCGTGCGATGTGGTGCTGGATCATGCCGCGCTCCTGGATCGACATGCTGAATTTTTCTTTTCCAATGAGCAATACTGGGTCAGGGACCTGACCGGCGCCGGTACGGTACAGATCAACCGAAGACCTGCGGGACCCTCGGGACTTCCCGTAAGTATGAATGACGAATTACTTCTTGCGCCGGGAGGCCCTGCTTTTCGATTCCTTGGACAGGGTCGATTCGTGGAACTGGAGGTGCAGGCTGAAGAAAAGCCGTCGGAGAAGGCGGAAGATGAGGACAGGCAGACCGGGGAAAAGGTGTCGGCTCCGAGGAATCGAAAGTCATTGTTCAAAAAGTATTTCCGTCACTGAAAAGCTGTCATGAAACAGGTATCCCGGTTATGGAGGTAGTCCATGGAACATTTATCATTTCCTTTCAGCATCCTGGTGTTGGCGCCGTTCACGGGGAGCGACGCGGGCAAATGGACCCAGGGCCCCATCGACGTCACCATGGAGAACGTGGATCAAGTGATCTCTGATTTATCACTCTCCGTTGACATTCCCGTTCCGAAGGAAATATTCCGCGATGGAGTCTTGACCTTTTCCATTGGCAGCCGTAAGGGTTTCCAGCCCGATAACCTTGTTCTGGCCAATTCCTATCTGAAAAACATTTTTGATGCGAGGCAGTTTGTCAGAGAAGCCCCGGCAAATGGTTTGAGCCACGATGAGATTCTGGAACGTCTCCGGCGCTGGGAAAACCTGCCTCCTCTGCGTATCCCTGATGCCGCTCCCAAAGCAGAAAAGAAAAGCAATACCGCCGTCGACGCCATTCTCAGCATGGTTTCCATTCCTGAAGAAAAGGCGGGGCATCCCGACGCAAGAACGGGTCTGGCCGAACAGATGGATGTTCCTGTAAAGCGCATTTTGGAACTGCTCTTTCATGATGATGAATTCAAGGGACTCGATGAGGCCTGGGATGGACTGGCATTCCTCCTTTCCAGGAGTGGAAAAGGGATTACGGGGGGGGACATATCTGTGAAGATCCTACCCACTTCCTTGAACACCTTCGAAGAAACGCTCGACGGAATCATGCTCGATGTGATCCGGGACATTCCTTCCCTGATTATTGTGGACCTGCCGTTTGACAGCTCATCCCATGGAATTGCTCTTGTGAAGAGACTTGCGGAACTCGCGGAGACATTGATTGTTCCGGTCCTCGGGTGGATTAAACCGGAATTTTTTCACATCGGTTCCTGGGACGATCTGAAGAAGCTTCCTTATCTTCCGCACCATCTCGAGAGGCCTGAGTTCGCGAAATGGCAAAAATTGAGAGAGAGCACCGCCGGCAAGTGGGTGGGAATGGCGTGCAATCGGTTTTTGGCCAGGTATCCCTATGGAACAGAATATCAGAAGGGACCGGTTTTTTTTGAAGAATCGGTGATTCCCTGGAGAAGTCCCGTATGGGCGATCGGGGCCCTTATTTGCCAGAGTCAAATGGCAATAGGGTGGCCCTCCAGGTTCAGCGAGTGGAAGAAATTCAACCTGGAGGACCTGGCCCTCCATAACCGGGGCGCAGGCAATTATTCCGCAACGGAAGGCACTTTTGACGAAGATCGAATCGGGCAAATGATTGCCAGCGGCCTGATTCCGTTGATTTCGCTCAAGAACAAGGATACGGCCTTTGTTGCGGATGAATCAACGGTAACCGGCGGCTCACTTGCTTTTCAGCTTGTGCTCAGCAGAATCGTCCAGTTTGTCATCTGGTGCAAAGAGAAGTTCGGGAAGGATGTGACCCCGCTGGATCTCAAAGCGAAACTGGAATCCGCACTTTCCGAATTCTGGGAGAAGACGGGAAACGTGCTTCCGGAGGATGTTCATATCTCCGTCAAAAAAACCGATGCCGGCGGACCTGCCGAGGTAGAGATAATGATCAGGCCTCAATCTGCCGTTCTTCCTTCCCGGGAGGTGATTGAGTTTCATTTTGACTGGTGAATTCTTCACCGTATCCCATTGAGATTTTTCAGCATGGTGCGGGCCTTCTCGATGTCGGCCTGCGCCCGCGCATGTTCCGGGTTCAATCGAAGCGTGGTCTTCCATTCAGCGATGGCTTTCTCCAGTTTTTCATCCACAAAATAACGCACCCCTTTTTTGTAATGATAATCGGCCATTACGTGGAGCTGGTTCCTGATTCTCCTGATATAGTCCAAGGTCTTCTCATAATTTCCGTTCACCATGGTAAAGAGTTTCAGGGCTTCAGGAAGGTGACCCGATCGGAATTCCTGCAAGGCCAGGGTATAGTAGGAGGCATTTATGATATCTCGGGCCTCAGTTGAAGGTCCGTAGGCAACGATGTCCTCAGCGAGGGAGATTGCCTCCTCGTATTTCTTTGCCTTGAACAGGGCTTGCGCTTTTTCAACCGATGTCACGGACCGTGGTTTTTCCGCGACCGGCGCAGGTCCTATGATGGGGAGGTGAAGAATTTCTCCCGGTGGGGGTGAACCCGTGTTGCTTGAGTTGTCGAAGTAGGCGACGAGGAAACTCTTTCCCGGGTCATGGTAAATCTTCCTGGCTATGGAAGTGTCGCTGTCGCCGCTGGCTACCCGGTAGGTAACAGAATCGGGCGGAACCATGTTCTTTTCGAGGACATCGAGAACTTTCCGGTCATCGGGGTTGAAAAACAGTGCCAGAAGCAGTTCATCCCGGGCAGCATCGGCTCTTTTCTCCTTCAGGTAATCCAGGCCCTGCACATAGTGTTTTTGCGCTTCTGCCTGTGCCAGAGAACGCAGCCGGTCGATTTCGGCTGTCGCTTCAGGATTCTCCGGCCTGAAGCTTTTTACGATATGCCAGCAGAGAATCGCCATGGAAAGGTTGTTCTCGCGCTCATTCTGCAATGCCTTTAGCCGGTACACCCGGGGGACGTCAAGAAACGGATCTTTGCGGACCGTGGAAATCTTTTCGGGAGGAGGAAGAGCGCATGCCTGGAAAAACAGCACTCCCAAGAGAACTGCTATTCCAAGGCGCCGTTTGATAATCCATCGATTCGATCGCGAAATACTTTTCATTTGAAAGATGCAAACACCTCGAGATTTTTTTCAAAATCTTTCAGGGTGAAGTCTCCGTACACCATTGATCGATCCAGCCGGTAACGATCGGTGAAGAAAGGGTTGGTCCCGCGCTTCACCGTAAACGCCGCCTTGAAACCTCGTTTCTTCAACACTTCGATGACCAGATGATTGGTATCACCATATGGATAGGCAAGATAGGGGGGCTCCTTATTCAACCACTTTTTCAAAATCTCTTCGGACTCGGCCAGCTCGACCTGGACTGCATCGAAGTATTGCCTGAAGGATTCCTCATTTCTTTTCCAGTGGAGACTGCGGTGAGTCTTCGTGTGGCACTGCATGTCTATGCCGTTGGCGTACATGAT
Source organism: uncultured Desulfobacteraceae bacterium (assembly GCA_964581175.1). Taxonomy (GTDB): domain Bacteria; phylum Desulfobacterota; class DSM-4660; order Desulfatiglandales; family Desulfatiglandaceae; genus B46-G9. The sequence goes on along the minus strand of CAZONI010000001.1, from coordinate 35,241 downwards.
TTTCACCAGGTCCCAACTCAGGGTCTTGGAACTGCCGGTTATGAGGTTGGTATAGACAAACAGAGTTGCCGGGTAGCCGTACCGTTTCAGTACGGGGTAGGCAATATCGTAAGTTGACCGCCATCCATCATCAATGGTGATTACTACCGATTTTTTGGGAATTTGTCCCTTGAAATTCAGAAAATCGAACAGTTGATCCAGGGAAATGACATGATAGCCGTGGTCGTGAAGGAAACGCATTTGCTTTTCAAAGTCTTCTTCCCGAACGGTCATCTTGTCGGAGAAGGTCTTTGAAAACCTGTGGTAACATAAGACCGGGACAGTTTGATAACCGCTCAGGCTCAGACCTCCTCTATTATACGGTTTCAAGGGAATGATAATGACCTGGCCCGGCTTGAGAGCGGCGGCCTCGTTGAACTCGGCGATGAGCCAGCCCTTTGACGGATCATGGAGGTAGGTTTCAGCAAGGGAGGCCGGGGTGTCATGGGGCTGGACGATTACCGCCACAAAATCGGTAAAAGCCCGTGCATTGCTGATGGAAGGTTTCGCGGCCGGGATCTGGATCTTCTTTTGGGGTATCGCGCAGGATGTCAAGGCAAAAATCAGGAAGGTTGCCAGCCACGCCCCTGGACGCCTCATGAGGAAGAGCAGGAGGAAGTTCGGCTTACAGGGATGAAGTCTCATCATCTTCTTTCGGTAACAATCCTTTCAGCCGAAAATTTTCCCAGGCTTCTGTTTTGTCCATCATTTCTCTGGGCGGAACCGGCTCTACCGTTACCAGGTGTTCGACGGCCTCAAAGACATCTTTGCTCATGATGATTTCTCCAGGCCCGGCCAGGACGTTCAATGAATAGGCGGTCTTGAAACTCTCTCCGATAAACGTGTGCACCTTATCCGGGAGCGCTTCTACCGATCCCGACAGAGCCACCCCGCTGCTTATTCCGATGCCGATCTTGTTCATGATATCGTTGCCGTCCTGGCTTTGGTCGGCGAGAGCTGCCTGGAGGGCCACTGCTGCCTCCACGGCCCTTCTTGTGTGGTCCGGCTTGAGCGGCGTACTTTGAAAGACGCAGCTTACTGCATCTCCGATGAATTTGTCCACCTGGCCGTCGTGTTCCCCGGCGATGCGTGCAGCAAGTGCAAAGTACTCATTCAAGTCCACAATCACATCTTCGGGCGCCCTGTTTTCGGCATACTCCCTGAATCCTTTTACCCCCGCGAAGAGGACTGCGATCTGGTTCCTTGTTATCTGCGTGGGCAGAAGGCTTGCCGGTGGATCGGCCGGTTGCAGAAAGGGGGCTCTGCAGCTGGAACTCAGCACGATGGTCTTCTCTTTTTCGCAGCTTTGTTCCAGCGACAAAGATAAACGGTTAAAGGCGGATGCCAACTCACCGAAAAGACCATGACCCATCTTCTTGATCTGAATCCCGAGGTTGTTGTTATTCAGCTCATTCATTCCCGAAACAAGAGAGAGGACCTGTCCGGCTGCACGATTTGACCAGAAAAAAAGAACAATCAGACAGAGGACGAGACCAGGTATACCGTAGAGGAAATAGTTGCGAATCAGGTGGGAAGTGACACCCTTCATCTCCTGGTCCATGACGTCTTGGGAAAGACCCAGATGAAAACCGCCCACGGTCTTGTTGTGATAAACGACCGGTGCCGAAATATCAAGAAAACCGTTTGCTTTCGGATCCTTGAGCTCGGGTGAAACTCTCCGGACAGCAGTAGATTTCCCTTGACGGGCAAGAAGTTGAAGAACTCCCTCGGCGGCTATGGAGCCGGTGTGGGCGAGCACCTTATCGTTCTGGTCATTGATGAACGCGTAAAGGATGCCCGTTTCCGTGTCCATCCCCTTTACCAGAACCTTCAAGGCCAGGGTGTCGCCACTCAAAAGAGGCATCTCGGCGCTGGCAGCAAGGTGACGAACAAGAAGGTCGTATCGCTGTATCATTTCCGTATGAACAAGTTCTTTTTCCTGGCCGACAACCAGTATACCGGAAGGAACGACGATTGCCAGACTGAGCAGGACAAAAACGATCGATATTTTGAGAAACAATGGAAATTTGTTGTCGGGTGCGTTCATGGAAGCTACCAAATTCATTACAGGCGGCAATCGATTTTTTACCGGCAACCATACCAGAAGATTTTGAAAAATGCTATTTCAAATTTCCAACTCCGCCTGACGAGGGAAAAGCCCCTGCGTTCCGATATGCAAGGTGTGCTCTGAATGACTGAAACGAAATGTGATTGCGGTGCATTTTCAGGAATGACCAAATAGCCCTTGACTGGGGAATTAGCGTTCTGCCATAATAAACCGCCTTTTCAAGGTGATACCGTCAACTCTTTCCAGGATAGAATGCGCATATGGACCAAATAACACCAAAACGTTTCGGAAAGTATCTGCTCTTGGACCAGATTGCCGTCGGGGGGATGGCCGAATTGTACCGGGCCATGATCACGGGTGTCCAGGGATTTGAAAAACTCATCGCGGTGAAGAAAATCCTCCCTCATCTCACCATCGAAGAAGAACTGGTCACATCATTTATTGATGAGGCCAAGCTGGCGGCATTGCTGCATCATCAGAATATCGTGCAGATTTACGACTTCGGCAGCGTTGAAAAGTCCTATTTCATTGCCATGGAGTACCTGCTTGGAAAGGATCTCAGGAACGTCGGGGAAAAGGCAAAACAGAAAGGGTCACCGTTGAGCCTGGAGTACGCCCTCTATATCGTCTCCCGCGTCGCCTCCGGACTCCATTATGCGCACAACCTGAAAGACTTTCAGGGAAAACCGCTCAATATCATTCACCGTGATATCAGCCCCCAAAACATCTTCATTACCTATGAAGGGGATGTGAAAATTGTTGATTTCGGGATTGCCAAGGCGGCCACTCAGAGCACGATGACCCAGGTGGGTATGATCAAAGGCAAAGTTGCATACATGTCTCCTGAGCAGGCCGATGGAAAGGCAATAGACTACAGGTCGGATATTTTTTCGCTCGGCATCATTCTCTATGAGCTTATCACTGGAGAGAGGATGTTCCAGGGGGATACCATGCAGATCCTGTCAAAGGTCAGGTCAGCTGATTTTCCCCCGCCTGAAGAGACGATCAAGGACGTTCCCGACAAGTTGTACGAGATCCTGAATCAGGCCCTGGCAAAGGATCCGGAGAAAAGGTACAGTTCTTGCAATCACATGCTCTCCGATCTGGAAGAAGTCATGTACTCCTTTTCGGGGAGAACCACTGCCCGGGGACTTTCGGAGTACATGAAGGGGCTTTTTGAAGGAGAAATCGCCCAAGAAGAGAGTACCATGAGCGCTCTGGCGGGACTGGATTTTAGGGCCGCCCCGGAGAGCGCACCGGTTCCTCCGGGTAAGAAAGAAGAGTTGAAGAAAGCCGTCATCCCTCCTAAGAAAACGCTGGAGAGGAAATGGGGTGGGAGAAACGCGTTGCTGGGGGCTCTTGGGGGAATCATACTGATCGTTGTCCTGATTGTAGTTTTCTGGCCCCGGGAAAAAGCCGTTCTCCCGACAGCAAAGACCGCGGAAACGACCGTAGCAAAGGAACAGGCAAAGAGTCCGGAAAACCAGCCCCAGGCCGTGCAGAAGGAAGAACCGGCAGCAGGGGAAGGACAGGAAGCCAAGACCCTGAAAGCAGAGGAAAAGGCCCCGAAGGCGGAAGAAGCGGCTCCGAAAGCAGAGGAAAAGGTCCCGAAGGCGGAAGAAAAGGCCGCCGAAACCACGCCGGCGGAACAAGGAGTGGGCAAGGTCGAGCAGGCGAAACAGGCGCTTGATGAGAAACGGTACGCCGATGCGATCGGTCTTTTTGAGGCAGCCTTCACCCAAAATCCCGGCTTGAAGGAGAGTTCGCTGGGACCATACGAAGATGCCCTGCTGGGAGAGGCCGATTCCATCAGCAAGACAGAACCCGCGAAGGCAGAGGCCCTTCTGTCGAAAGCAGTTGAGGTAAACCCTGAAAGTGTCAAGGCACATTTCAATCTGGGGCTTTTGTATGTGCAGGAGAAGAAGTACGAGGAGGCCATTCATCAATACAGAAGAGTCAGCGAACTTGATCCCGAACATACGGACGCTTTTTTCAACCTCGGGTATCTCTATGCAGTCAGCAAAAATTATGGAGATGCGGAGAAGATGTATGAGCGGGTCGTGGAATTGAAGCCTGATTACCTGGATGAGGCCCTGTTCAACCTTGCCATGGTGCAAAGACTCCTGGGAAAGAAGGATGCATGCATCGCGAACCTGAAAAAAGCACTGGAAATCAATCCCCAGAATGAGCGGGTGAGAAAATACTTGAAGAAATTTAAGCAATAATAGGGGGAACAGGCATGAAAAAGGAAAGCAAACAGATGATCCGAACTGTATTGATGGGTATGTTTCTCCTGTCGTTCCTCGTTTCCTGTGTTACTCTTGAAAAAATGGGCCTGGGAAAAGGCAAACAGGAAGGTGCACCTCCACAGGCTCAGTCCGCCACAGGGACTCAGACGCAGGAGCAGGCATCATATCCTCAGAAAGGTACCGGAGCCAGCCAGGGCGCCCCGGGCAGCCAAGGGGTAACAAAACCGATGTCCGCCAAAGAAGAGGCCGCCCAATACTTTATTCACCAGGTTAAATGGCCCAATGAATCCCTCTCTATTATTGCAAAATGGTATACCGGAAGTCTGATGAATTGGAAGGCGCTGGCGAAGGCGAATCCTCAAATGGAACCGACGGTCATTCATAAGGGCGACCGAATCCGTATCCCCTTGAGCATGCTGAAGACCCGCGACCCCATGCCGGAGGAATTCGTGGACGAATTGATCCAAAACTTGAAAAAAGAATCGCCGGCCCAGCCAGGCGAAGAAAAGAAAGAAGAAGAGCCCGCCTTGTTTGGTCCAAAAGGGATGCAGCAGGAGTGAACGTTACAATAGTTCCTTGACGGATTCTCTGAGCGGATCCATGAGACTGTCAAGGGCTTCAAGATCGATGATTTCCTGAAAGGCGGGAATGCCCGAGAGCTGGGTAATCTGCAGGATAAAATCATCGGGGGGCAAAAAGGTCTTCAACGGTGCTTCCAGGGTGACGACGGGAAGCCCTCCCAACTCCGTTATTTGTTCCGATTGCACTACATAGCGCAAATCCTTCAGCAACTCTCCGAGATCAGAAAACCGTTTGAGAAAGACAGTGGGCAGGAGATGGTGTATGACTGCCTGTTTCATATCTTCGTCCTGTCTTGGCTCTTCTCCCGCGATCATTGCCTTCAGCCTGCTCAGGGAGCAGTCGCTGTGGTAGGAAAGTACCCACTTTGCCGAGGCAGTAATGGTGATGCCTTTGCCCGGTGAGTTTTCGGAGAAAATGGAATATTGAAAGGGCGTAGCATCAAGCTGGTTTGATATGGGGGGAAGGGGCGTCTTCAGCTTGGAGGGCAATCCAAGGGGCTTTTGCGCCACTGCCGAATAGCGTTCCTGTAGTTCCGCAAAGGCCTTGTCAGAGCCCGGGATCTCTTCCATTGCGCCGCTTCGAACGTAGGCGCCCAACAGTTTTCTCGGGACGAACAGTGCCCGCAAAACGTTCAGATGCCTCTTCAGTCGCGTGAAAAGCTCAGCCGAGATCTTTTCCGTTGCCCCTCGAAGTTTCAAGAACTCCTGGTTGTCGAGGCTTTTCCTTTCGATTTCTTTTGGTTCCATGGCGCACATCCTGAAATTAGCTCGTGCCCATGCACAGGTTGATTTCGGGCACTAGCGCGTTTCCAATCCACAACTGAGATATTTTTTGCAAGATCAAGAAAATCAAGGGATTGCGCGGAGGCGCACAATAGTACGTCGCACAAGTCATCCCGCAGATTGACGCCGAGATTGTGAAAAATAGCCGATTGTGGATGGAAACTAGCTTATTTTGCATAGAGTTGCTATCATAGAGAAGATATTTTGTCAATTATTTTAATTCTACCACAAACACATCAGTCTCGTCATCTTCGGAGAAGGCCCCGAAGAGGATCACTTCCGGGCAGCCTTCCACCTTGCTGAAATAAGAAGACGTGGCTCCAATCTCATTTTTGACCGCCCACGCAGTGAACTCCTTTCCCCCAAGGGTCATCTTGAGTCCCTGCATGGGATAATTCAGAGTCGATTGGCTGGGAAGGCTGCCTTTGGGGCCGACCGCCTGGAAAATAATATTCCCTTCCGATACCCCAAACATGGCTCCCTGCCAGGTATCGTCCACGGGACCGATTTCAAACCATTGTCCGATCTGAGCATTCCCGTACACGTCAAGGCGGTAGTCCGGTTGCGTGGCTTTGCGCGGGCTATGGACCCTTGCCACTACCTTGGCTCCGAGTCCCGGATCAGCGATGGACATAATGTCCGCGTCTTTGAGGGCGGTCGGCAGTTCTCGAGAGTCTATGGTGCCGTCGGAGAGCAGGAGAAGGATGGGAAAAGAGAGCCCTTTCTGTGCCTTAACCGTTGTCGCGAGCAATGACAGGCCGTATCGGAGAGAAGGAGTCTGAAAATCTGCAACAGACCCGAGGATGGCCCACAAAGAGGTATCCGCTGCAAGAAGTTCTTCTCTGGGTTTTATCCAGGCCATCTTGTCCAGGTCATCTTCCCAGAAATGCCCGTTCGCCTCCAGACCGTACGTCTTGAGTTGTATGATTGACTTTTTTACCGCTTCCTCGGACTTGACCAACGAACTCAGCCATACTTTCTTCATGATGCTTCCCCTTTGCATTGCAATTGTGCAAAATCGCCTATGTCATGTAAGGATCATCGCTAAAGTCACCTGCATTGGCAGTTCGTTCATGCCCGGAACCTACTGGATGGGCACGAACTGCTTCCTGTCTCTTCAGAGAGACGCTCTCGGGAGCAGATTACGGAGAATTAATGTGCAAGGGTCTGCATTCAAAGGTAATGCATCCCCGGGCATTGATATGTCCCCAATCAGGCCCTTCACGGGATGTCAGGGGTATTCTATCGAGTGGGTCTTTTCAAAGAAACGACACCGTACATGTATCACTAATTGTCCCATTCCGTCAACCGGATAAGGAACTTACAGCACACTTTTCAGCTGCTTGAGTTATTCTCATTTGACATCTTTCGGACAACTATAGTAAATAACCATATCCTTGGATTTCTTTGCCAACTCCGGCGGGGTTCGGAAATACCCGTTCCCCCCGGGAACAGAGAAGGAGATGCCTGATGAAATTTGCGACCATTGGGATTATAGCCGGTATAGTGGGCTTATTAGTAGGTATCGCGGTTCTTGTCGGCGTCTACTTTTTGGTCTACAAGAAAGTTGTTCAGCCCGTTCAGACGAGCGGTGCTGCAAACAGCGCAGTGGAAGCTTACAAAAATGCCAAGCAGGAAGCTGCGAATGAGGAACGTCTGTACGCCACTGGACAGGACGCGGAGGCGACCATCCTGGAAGTGCGTGATGCGGGTTTCGCGACGAAAAGGTATACCCAGCTTGAATTACTCCTCGACGTTCGGCCTGAGGGAGGAAAGGCCTTTCGGGTAAGAACGAAGAAAATGATTTCCCAATCCCATATCTTTCTCTTTCAACCGGGAGCGAAACTGAAGGTCAAGTATGATCCCGCCCATCCCGGTGAGATCGCTCTCGTTTCATCTCCCGTTCCGGCATCTGCAGAACCGAAAAATTCTTCCAAGCGGCTCGAGGAATTGGAGAAATTAAGGGAGAAAGGACTGATCAGTGAAGACGAATACAAAAGGAAGCGGGAGGAGATCCTGAATAGTCTTTAGCTCGCTTGCTTCCTTTTCGAAGCATCCCCTTTCGCTATATGTCGAGCCGGATTTTTACTTGATCAGGAGGGCCATGTTTGCCAGATTTTGCATAAGACCGGCCATGGCGACTTTCAGGGCTTGCCTGATATTTTTTTCCCCGGAAACGGGCGCCCCATTTTTTTCCAGTATGAAACCACCGGCCAACCCTTTTTCGATGAGGCGGCGGAGCACCGCTTCAACATCTCTGTTTCCGTTCATGGCCTTGAGAAGCTCTTTTGAGAGTGTATCAACCTGTATGGATTCGTGCCTTTGATTGACGATCGGCAGGTCATGATCCGCCTGATATGCAGCCAGCGGGCTGGCCATTGGTTTTTCACTTGCTGCCGTCACAAAATCCGCCTGGCAGGTATGGAGTTCAACCACGTTCCCTGCAAAACAATGGAGGATGTCTTCTCCCAGAGCTTTTTTGCATTCGACGGGATCCATGTTGAATGCGGGCAAATTCTTTTGTAAGAGTTGTTCCGTGTCCTTCATCAGCGTGCCAAGCGTCAACGCCTTCGGCCAGGCACTCCGAAGCACGGCCAGCGCGGCCTTTGTGACCGGAAAGTCGCTTTTCGTCCACGCCCCGGTTTCTGTCCTGAACGTCTGCTTTACACCAGGCGTGAGATCAATGGGGTCGCCTTCAGGGGGGGCTGCCCTTGATGCAATGAGAAGACCCTCCAGATTGTCCGCCACAAGGGTGCGCTCCAGCGATAGCTCGCTATGGCAAAGGATTGTCTGGCGAAAAAGGCGGTTTCGGAGGAAATCCATATATTGCTCAGCGGCAATGAGATCCTTGCTGATACCCTCCAGCGTTTCTCCGATTTCTTTGGGGAAACCGCTCGTAAGCATCGACGAGAACTCCGCTTCTGCAAGGTACTGGAGGCCATGCTTTTCAGCCCGGTCAATGAACTGATGAAAATAGACCGGAGAGTTTTTGTCCTCCAGGTGTTCATGAAAGATGTATGGGTCCCCGGAACGTTTTATGAGTTCCAGTTCGCTTTCCAGCAACAGAGCGAAATGATCCTTCTCACCCGGCATGGAGTTTGCCAGGAAATCGATGAGGGCCCTTGCTTCGCGGATCTTCTCATTCACCTCTTGAAATTGACTTGTATGGTAAAGCATCATGTGACGAATCATCCCACGCATGTGCCATCCCGGATAGGTGTTATAGCTGACGTACGTCATCCCGTTCGGGGCAAGATTCCTGTTGCAGATAGACAGGATCCCATCCTGCACCCTATCCGGCACCCACGAATAGATGCCGTGGGCGATGATATAGTCGAACCTGCCGAAGGAATCATGAACATCCGTGATGTCCATGTGCCTGAGAGTGATATTTTTCAGGCTCAGGTCCTGAATCATTTTTCGCCCGATCTCCAGTTCCTTGATGGAGAGATCAAGCCCTACGAAAGTGCTCTCCGGGGAACGATAGGCCAGGGGAATCAGGTTGCCGCCGCTTGCGCATCCCAGTTCGAGCACGCGACAGCGGTTTACCGGAGGAGGATCCAGGCCGAAAAGGCTTCCCAGGGCGGCAAGATGGTCGGGGTGGGATTGAGGATAACTATGACTTTCGTAGGGAACCAAGTCGTAGCTGTACGGAACTTTGCTTGGTTTCACGAGTCCCATTGCTCTTTTGTGAAAGGCCTTCCCGGGCGTCACGGCGCCAGCAACAGGACTTTTGGCTGGCTGGGCACAAGTCTGACGCCGGGGCAGTTGGTTGAATTCTGGAGCGAGACACTGGTCATCCGGGTTGCCGGCATGCCACCTATGAGCACCGTAAAAGCGGCGGTCAAGTGCCTTGACGGCCCCATCACCGTGCCCGAAGCCACCCCCATGGCGACTCCTGCATTATCACCGTTTGTCATGGGTATCGTTGTCGCCATATTGTGTGCGGGCATACACATGATGAGGACTTTGACCTGGGAAGGGATAGCAGTCGGCCCCATGGAAATGTTGGGATACGGGATCGGTACCGGACCGACAGGTGAAGGTGTCAAACACACATCTGGAAATCCCATATCCATCCCCATCATTTGCGTATTGGCGAACATCAGTATCCTCCTAACCCATGTGAATTCTCTCTGCGTCGATTTTTACATCCTCTTTGGCCGTGAACATGGAATACTTTCCCCTGAGCGAGAGGAGTTTGTCAACGAGATAGTCCAACCGGCCGGCTTTTAACTGATCAATCTCTTCAACCGTGCGATAGGAGCGTTTTACCCTCTGGGTCAAGCGCTCAATAAGTGAATCGAAGGCGGTGACGATCAGCCTGATTTTCTCTACCTGCCCCATCCAGAAATTCCCGCTGAAAAGGAGACGGTGAATGTGCACCTCGCCCTGAAGGGAATGGACGTTCAATTCAGGAGAGGCAAAGTCAATATCCCTTGCCGAGGCGAATCTCATTCCTTGCCCGGAGCTAATTGTCAAACGACCGCTCTTTACCGTAAGATCCACATCTCCCTGAAAGGAAAGAGTCTGTTTCTGCCCCGCTGCCCGTTCAAGAACGGCGAGAATATACAGGCCTTCCGAAAAATCCCCCATCAGCAGCACCTTGTCGTTCTGCCGGGGAGTTATCAGACAGCTCGCTGCCTGTCGAGCTTCATACGTGCCGGAACGGGTCTCCACCGTATAGATTTCGTTGTCGGACTTGGTAATTATGCCCAGATCCTGGACCAGCATATTTTCCTGAAATTGTCTTGCCAGATTTTCCATTTATTCTCTCCTCTGAATTTTTACATACTCACATCAGAGCTCCGGTTGCCACTGTTCCGCCTCGGCCAGTTCCGGGTCGGTACCAAAAGCGGCTTCCTTGTTTGCACCGGTCCAAATGGTGTTTTCTTCCGTGATTTGGTGAAGTTTCGTCCTGAAAAGGTTGGCGAGCGTCAAATCCGCACTGGAAAGGTCTGCATGGGAAAAATCACAATCTTTCAGGTCGGTTCTGTGAAATATTGTCCCCCTGCAGATCGTGTTCTTGCAGGCGCTGGCTTCCATCTCTGCCCCACTGAGATCAGCCGAAGTCAGATCAGCCCCCTGGAAAACCGATTGCTTCAGAACGGCGCCCTTAAGCTTCGTATTGATCATCTTCGCTTTTACAAAAAGGGCCATAGGCGCTTGTATATTCTCGAGATTAGTCCCGGACAGGTCCGCTTCCACGAAGCCCGCCTGGGTGAGGATTGCGCGGGAGAGATCGGCGCCTTTCAGATCAGAGCCTTTGAACTGGCTCATGGAAAAATCCATGCCTCGCAAGTCCATTTGGGCAAAGCAGGAATCGAACAGCAAGACCTGGTGAAATACCGTTTGACTGAGGGTGATAGTTGTAAAATCAACGCCCACCATCATGGTCTGCTCGCAATTGGCGTCACTCATATCGGCCTTATCGAGCTTTGAATCCAGGAAGGCGGATCGGCTCATTATCGTGCCGGACAAATTAGCCTCCCTTAAGTCGGAGTCGACAAACGACGCGAGCGTCAAGTCTGCTCCGCGCAAGTTGCCCGACGAGAAATCCGCATCAACGAATTTTGCCGCGGTGAGGTTGGCCTTTTCCAGCAACGCCCCATGGAATCGGCATTCGTTGAAAACCGCCAGGTGCATATTTGCGCCGGGCAGATGGGCGCCGCTGAAATCCGATTTTAGAAAAATGGATTCATTGAGCTGCGCTCCCGAAAGATCGGCCTTTCCAAAGTTCACCCCTTCAAATATCCCGCCGGCCATATTTATACCGGAAAAATCCGCCCCAGCACAATCCGCATTTGAAATAACCTCTCCGGTGCCGACAAGATTCTCGATCTCTTCTCTCGACAACCGGGAAGGTTGCGATCCGCTTCCAAATTGTTTACGAATATGACCTTGCAAATCATCTGAGATCATTTCGTGATCCACCTGTTTATGAAGGTCTTGGCAAGGTTTGCCTGTCCGATATTCGTGTTTCTGAATTTTACTTTCATGAAATCCACCATGCAGAGATTTGCTCCTCGCAGGTCCGTACTATCCAGGTGGGCCTTTTGCAGAGATCCTCCGAACAGATTGATGGCAACCATCCGTGCATTGGCCAGGTCGGCCTTCAGAAATTGGGCTCCCTTTGCATTTGCCTGATAAAAACTGCCCTCATGCAAATCACACTCGCTGAAATCAGATTCGGAAATATCGGCTCTTTCGAAGGTGGATTTTGAAAGGTTTGCGCCCCTCAGATTGGCTTGAGTCAGTTTTGCATCTGAAAAGTCCGCCTCCCGGAAAGATGATTCATTCATGATCCGCATATTGGTTAATTGGGCTTCTCTGAAGCAGGACCCATCAGCAGTGACCCCCACCAGTATGGCTGAGGAGAGATTGGCGCCCGAAAAGTCACAACTTCGGAGAGAGGCATTCAGAAAAAAGCACTCTCCCAGATCGGCTCCGATGAGAACGGCATCCGCCATATCGGTCTCCATAAATCGGCACTTGTTCATCAGTGCCTCCGTCATGGTTGCTTCGGTGAGCACCGCCTCTGAAAAATCCGCCTCAACGAGATTTGCGTTGCTGAGATCTGCATGGGTGAGAGTCGCTTTGACTAATACCGCATTGGCAAGATGGGCAGATCGCAGGTCGGCACCGGAAAGATCGGCCTCTCCCAGGCCTGCTGAACCCATTTTTGCTGATGCGAGCCTGGCGCCGGAAAGATCGGCTCGTACCAGGACACAGCCGCTGAGATCGGCGCCCTCCAGGTTTGCGCCGGAAAGGTTTGCTCTTTCAAGAAAAGCCCCGTTGAGGTCAATGCCGGCAAGGTCAAGGCCGGCAAGATCGACGCCGGTAAAATCCCTGCCCGCCAGGCTCTCTCCTTTTCGGCACCCGGTGAGAATATCCTCTCTGATCCGTGCCAGGTCCTCTTCCGGGGAAAGGAGTGCCGGGGGAAAATAGTGACCGTAGTTTCTGTAGGTTTCATTGAGCATTTTTTCAGCTTGAATAATTCTCTTTTCCGTTTCAGGATCATGCATGCCTGAATCCCTCAATTGCGCGATGGTCTCTTCCGCTGAAAACCGGAGACGAGGAGCAGGCTTTTTCCCGGCCTCCTTCACCAGGAGATCATAATCAATTCCCTGTTCCGCCAGGGCCTTTCTGGCCTTCTCTTCGGCCAGGGCCTGGCCGTGCTCGACAAATTTTGCCAGGTTTTCCATATTATCCAGGTCCATTTCCGGGACGTCGAAGGGGTCAGGATCGGATTTTTCCGGGCCGAAACCGGCATCCTCCGGGCGCGCCTTGGTTCTCTCTTTCTCCAGTTTCGCCTTTTTTTTCATGTTGGCTGCAAGCAGGTTTTCTCCAACGAGAAGCTTGGCCTGATCGTCATCCATCATTTCAGCAAAGCCGGACTTCTCCCCGGGCGGTACCAGGTCTCTTTCATTGAGCGCAAACAAGTATCCCTTTTCTTTATCCAACCTTTTTGCGAGGGCCTCCCGGTAGTGGTCGAGGGGCTTTTTGTCATCCGTCAGTCGTTCATAGGCTGCGAGGAGGTGAGTAATGTCATCAGCATCGTCTGAGGCCGTTTCAATGGTGCCGCGGCAGGTTACAATTCCTCTCTCAGCATGGGGAAAAAGCCAGACCGTATCAGGGTGCAGTTCGATTTCCCTGAAGACCGTATTGCCTTCCACATTTTGCTTAACAAAACAGCGCGACCGAATTCCGGGAAGGTTCCCAATAATGAGCTGTTTTTCCGGATGCATTCCCTCGATTTCAAAAGACTCGTCTCCGGTGAAAAAACCGTCCAACTGCTGGTCGGCAGGTACCGTATTGTAATAGGTCCAGTCCAGGTCCTCTGCAAGACCCGGGAAGCGTTCATTCAGCCATTTTTCATCAAAGGTTCCCGCCTTTGAAAAACGCTGGGGCCACATCATGTCGATCGGTGCGAAGCAGACAGGCGCAGGTTTGTCTTCGAGCAGGGTCACAAGATGTTTCGGGTCTTCTATGTTCGGCAGGGGATGCAGTTTTTGCCCCGTCTCCAGCAGGATGGGTGCGTACCCCTTTCCCAGTGGATTTTCTTTGTAGTCCGGCCCGCCGAAGGCGTTTTCGTAAGAGATATCCATGACTGTTATGGGTTCCGGTTCAGTTATTCTGGTGAGCCCGCCCGGCCCCCGTTTCCAGGAGCGATCGCCGAATATATACAGGGTCTTGTCGATCCCGGCCAGTTTGAAATGCACCTTCCCGCCGGGGAGAGGCCGTCCTCCCGGTGAAAAGAACTTGCCGGTCAGGACAACTTCCCCCTTTGGCTTGGGCATGCCGAAGTCAAGAATTGCCTCTTTACCTAATTCACCGGCTGCAAATTTCCACATGTCGATTTCAGAGAGCAATTGGCCGTCAGGGGTAAACGGGAAGAAGCTGAAAACGGTCACGACAAAATAGAACCTGTCGTCATTTTCAAAGCATTTATAGATAATTCCTTGTTTTATCGGCTTGATGACCTTCATCTTCAGGTTCCCCGGTATCTCTTCACTTTTTGATAGGGTTTCCTATCGCGCCCGCAAAGATGGCAGCCTCCACATCGATGTTGGAAAAATCAACGCCTTCAAGGACGGCTCTCACGAACATGGCGTCGCTGGCCTTGGCGTCAGCCAGGTTCGCCCCGCTGAGATCGCATTCCAGGAAGCGAACCTTCCTGGCACTCGCTTTCTCCAGATTGGCATTCCTGAGAATGGCCCGCGTGCAATCCGCTTCATCCAGGACCGATTCAGTCAGAACAGCCCCGGTGAGATCGGCCTGAACGAGGACGGCCCGGGTGAGATCCGCCCTTTTGAGGTCCGCGCCGGTGAGGTTGGCCTGGCCAAGGCAGGCCTCTGAAAGCTTTGCCGAGGGGAGAAACGCCCTGGTAAGATTGGTCCTTACCAGGACACATCTGGTGAAATCGGCCCCCCGCAAATCAGCCCCGGAAAAATCCGCCCCTTCAAGGAAAGCCTCTTTGAAGTCCACACCCCTGAGATCTGTCTGAGAGAGGTCAATCCCCGAAAAGTCCTTCCCCGAAAAGCTCTCTCCCTTCTCGTAACCCGCCAGGACCGTTTCCTTCATTTGCGCTTTTTCTTTTTCATTGGGAAGGGCGATTAGGGGAAAAGCATAGCCGTATTTCCTGTAGGCATCATTATAGTTCTCTTCCGCTCGGCGAATTGCCTCCTCTATCTCAGGATTGTTCATCCCTGCAGCCCGTATTTTCTTTATGGTTTCTTCTGCTGAAAATTTGGGTACTCCCACCGTCTTGTCAGCCGAACCGGCAGCCGGTATGACGTTCTCACTATCCATTTATAAAAACCCTCCCCAAAAAATTATTGCTCAGGGTTATTCATATGATCCGCATCACCAAAGGCGCAATGTCAGAAGAAGTTTGTGAGGCCTGCCATGGAGGTTTTGATGGCGGACGTACTCAATTCAATCCCTTCATTCTTGATACCTGTCGGAGTGTTTACCAACTTGGGGCCGGCGGCAAGTTCCAGACTGGCAGATACGGCTATCGCGAGTTTTACCGCGCCCACCAACTCAATAAAAGCGCCCAGTTTTAGCTCCATCTTAATGCCGATGAAGATTTCGGTAGCGGCGGCGAGGGAGACGGATAATTTGGCCCCGACGAAAATCTCACTCTTGCCTCCGACATAAACTTCGCTTGCCAGTGCAATGGTAATCTGGCTCTTTGTCCCGACCCAGATGCTGGTATTCCCTGCGATACCGGTGATATCCCACGATCCCACGAAAAGCGCTCTCTCACCGGCCACCTTGGTTTGTTCACTTTTTCCTACGGCGGTCAGTTTGAGTGAAGCGAGATTGAGGAACTCCTCATCTCCGGCCGTGGTGGTTTTAGTAGCGGACAGGTTCTTATTTTCAATTTTCCCGACGGTTGTTTGCTGCTTGTCACCCAGGGTTTTTGTTTTCAGATTGCCCTTGTAGTTTTCATCGGTATCACCGCCCACTTCAAGCGACCGCTTTTGATCAATGTGCGTTTTTTGGTTTGCCTTCGTGGAAATCTCAATGCCGGAAGGTCCCCCTGAGTCTGCCGCACCGATCCGGACGAAGGTCTTATCAGTGGGGGACTGCAGCTTCATCAGCTGGCCTCCCAACTTATCTTCCGTGTGGATCTGGTTGCCGCCGCCGGTCTTAATCATGCACAGCGTGTTGGTATTTGCGTTCACAGGGCTGGCCGTATCGGGGTTCGGGACGGAACCGGCGATGACCGGGCGGTCCGGGTCCCCGTTCACAAAGGTCAAAAGGACCTCCGTATTTCCATGTAACGGGAAGTGCATCCCATAGTTTTCACCGGAATAAGGCTGAGCCATGCGGACCCATCTGGATGCCTTGCCGGTCCCTCTATCACTCTGGTCAAAAAACAACCTGACCTTGTACCGTCCTTCGTCGTCGATCTCGGCGTACTGACCGTCCGAGGCATCCACCTTTGCGTTCATGGCGCCGAAAAACCGGGGCCGGGGAGTTATGCGCTCCGGGCGGAACTGTAAGTCAGCAGGGATACAGGTAAAGCGGTTAGAATAAACAATATCGGTACCGCCTTCGGATGCGGTTTCTTCTTCGCCGAAAAGGGCGCTGCTCTGGTTGCCCTCGTGTTCCATTTCCATGATGAGAAATCTCTGATTGTAGGTGTCGCGATAATGGCCGGTCAGCGCAAAGACAAAGCCCGGGCAGAGGGTTGGGGCGGTGCTTTCACCGTTGAAGATGCTTTCCCTGCAGAGAATCTCTTCGGCTCGAATTCCGGCGAGGGCATTTCCCTCCTCAGGCGTCTTGAAGTGCTCCCCGTAAGAATAAACATCACCGCGTCCCTGCGGATCAACATTGGCCTCCCCCCGCAGTTCCAGGTCGGGTCTCCGGTAATTGTAGTCCCTCAGGATTACCTTCCTGGGGAGCATCTTCTGGCGGCAAATCAGCTCCCGTACAACCTCCTCTTCCCGGGCTCTCAAGGTTGAGGGCGGATGGTATTCGATGGTGCTGGTATCGGGAACGTCTTCGTGGCTTGAAGCATTGTCCGTTATGATCAGTTTTTCGAATTCTTCGGTTTGCTGTAAATAATAGTAGATGCCCTCGCGTTCCATCCAGCGGGAGATGAAATCAAAATCCGTCTCCCCATACTGGCATATATACTCCCACTGGGGATAGGTCGTCGTAAGCCGCAATTCGTAGTCATTGGCGGTCAAATTGGTTTGCCGCAAAATTTCTTCGATAATATCAGGGACCTTCTTGTCCAGAAAAAGCTGGTTTTCCCGATAGAGGTCTGCATGCCAGAGTCGCGGAACCAGGACGGTCTTATAGAAAATCCGTTCAGCATCTTCGTGAAGTTGCTCAAACTGGGATGGTATCCCGTGAATCCGTCGGACATCCCCTCCTTCCCGAATGATGGTCAGGGTGGCCGGATTTCGAAGGACAGCCCTCAGGTCAATTTCAGGATTTTCCGAGACCAGCGTGATTTCGAACTCATAGAGCCTGGATATGCCTTCAGTGCCCCTGAACCGGACAACTTCAAAGGCATCATCATCCAGCGCCTGAGAAACAAAAGTGAACCGTCTTCGATCTTGAACTCTCATTTTACCCTCCTTGGAAACTGATCTCGAAACCGCCGTCTTCGGTCACGTCCAGCATCATGGTCTCAGGGAGCGCCTCCTCGCTCATCTTTGCAAGGATGTCGCGCGACAGCTGGGGGAGGATGGTCCCGTTCATAATATGATCAATATTCCTGGCCCCGGTTTCCACCTCTGTGCAGCGGGCCGCTATCTGTTCCACAACCTTCTCCGAATAGGTGCACTTGATCTTGTGGGTCTCTCCCATCCTTCTGGCCAGCTTGTCAAGCTTCAAGACCACAATGTCTTTCAGGATATCGGGTCCGAGCGTGTAGAAAGGCACTATGCTCATCCTCGCGAGCAGTGCGGGCTTGAAATGGTTGCTGAGGATGGGCCTTATGGCCGTTGCTACCGTATCGGCAGGTGGTCTTTCCTCTCCCCCGCAGAGTTCGGTAATGACATCCGAGGCCAGGTTACTGGTGAGAAACAGAACGGTGTTCTTGAAATCAATGATGCGTCCTTCGCCGTCCGAGAGGGCCCCTTTGTCAAAAACCTGATAGAAGAGGTTCATGACTTCCAGATGGGCCTTTTCCACCTCGTCGAGAAGGACAATGGAATAAGGCCGCTGGCGGACCCCTTCCGTGAGGACTCCTCCTTCCCCATAGCCCACATATCCCGGCGGAGAGCCAATCAGCCTGCTCACCGTGTGCCGCTCCTGGAACTCGCTCATGTTGATGGTCACCATAAAGCGATCTCCGCCGAAAAGGAGATCGGCAAGGGCAAGGGCCGTTTCCGTCTTGCCTACACCACTGGGACCCACCAGGAGAAAAACACCCATGGGCTGGGCAGGGTCCTTCAGTCCGGCCTTGGAGGCCTTTATTACCTGGGTGATGCTTTCCAGGGCCTCGTCCTGCCCCTTTATTCTCTCCCGGAGATTGGCTTCCAGGCTGACCACGTTCCTGGCCTCTTCCCGCATGACCTTCCCGAGCGGGATCCCTGTCCAGTCGGAGACCACCTTGGAGACTGTGTCGGGGTCTACTTCTATGCGGACGAGCGGCGAATCCCCTTGAACGGCTTCGAGCTCATTTGCGGCATTTTCCAGTTGTTCCCGGAGGGCTTTTCTATCGGGAGGAGATGCACCCCCGTCGTCATCACCCGAGTGAAGGGCTCCCCTGAGATCGATTATTTTCCGGGCAAGCTCTTTCTCTTTTACCCACCGCTCTTTGAGTTCACCCACCTCACCATCCAGGGTGCTCAAAAGCGAGCCAATGGTTGCCAGGCGATCTTCATCCACCTGAAAACCATGGTCTTGGTCCCTTTCAAGGGCCTTTTTTTCGCGCTCAAGGGCCTGTATAGACCGTTCCTTGTCCTCAATAACATCCGGTTTGGCGGTCAGCAGGATTTTGACCCTGGCAGCGCTGGTGTCAAGCAGGTCCACTGCCTTATCCGGGAGCTGGCGGCCCGAGATGTAGCGGCTTGAGAGTTCGGCCGCAGCCTCCACAGCGTCATCGCGTACCACGACACCGTGCGTCTCTTCGTATTTCTCCTTGAGGCCTCTCAGGATCAGGGCGGCAATTTCGACCGAGGGTTCATCCAGTTTCACCGGCTGGAAGCGCCGGGCAAGGGCTGCGTCTTTTTCAAAATACTTTTTGTACTCGGACCAGGTGGTTGCGGCTATCGTCCTCAGTTCCCCGCGGGCAAGGGCCGGCTTCAGAAGATTCGCGGCGTCACTGCCGCCGGCGGAACCTCCCGCCCCGATGAGGGTATGTGCCTCGTCGATGAACAGGATGATGGGTTTGGGGGACGCCTTGACTTCTTCGATGACCGATTTGAGCCGGTTTTCAAATTCCCCTTTCACTCCCGCACCTGCCTGGAGGAGGCCCATATCAAGCCCCACGATGGACACGTCCCGAAGAAGATCGGGCACATCCCCTTCCACTACCCGGAGCGCAAGGCCTTCCACCACGGCCGTCTTGCCGACTCCCGCCTCACCGACCACAATGGGGTTGTTTTTCCTGCGCCGTGCAAGAATATCGATCATCTGACGGATTTCTCTGTCGCGTCCGAAAACGGGGTCTATTTCTCCCGCGCCTGCTTTCCGGGTAAAATCAACGCAGAATCGGGCAAGTGCCGTCCCTTCGCCGGGCGCTCCGGTTTCTCTCATGGCCTGTTCTCCACCAGTGGGCTGCTCCACCGATCTTGATACGATGGCATTGAACTGGGAGAGTAAGGCTTCGCGGCTGACAGCGCTCAGATAATCCACGAAAGACCCGGTCGCGAATTGAGTGGGTTTGTTCAGAAAGGCCAGCAGAAGCCCCCCCGAGCGGATCCTGTTCTCTCCAAGGTCAACGGAACCGGCAAGCCAGCCTTCCTGGAACAGTTCCATGAGCAGGGGAGAAAACACGGGTTTTGCCGCATTTCCCGTGCGAAATTCCTCGACTGTCCGGTCAACTGCCTTTTTCACCCTGCCCGAATCAATGTCGAACTGCCGCAGAATCAGGGGAAGATCAGATTGCGGCTCTTCAAGGAGCTTGGCGAAGAAGTGCTCGATGGTCACTTCATAATGGGTCCGCGAAACGCAGAGTCCCGCGGCTGCTTCCAGGCACCGGGTACAGTATTGATTTAACCGGTTCAACAAGGCCTTGATGTCTACACTTACCATTTTCTGCTCCTCTTATGTGTTTTGCGGTTCAAAAATCGCTCTTGCTTCTCCCGGGTAACTGCCGGAAAAGACCCAGGTATTCCAGCCCAGATGAGCCCACTGCGGTCCCCCGAGACAGCCGGTCGCCACTTCTCCTCGTTTAATCAGGATTTCCAGGTCATATTCCAGCGGGGCGGCCAGGTAGAAATCGGTCAGGGAAGCCAGGAGCCGGTGATTTGCACTTCCCGGCAGCAGTCCCCGGAACTGATCTCCGGTAACGGGACCGACCCTTAAACGGAATTTTCCCGTTCGATCGAGAAGCTGCTCCCCGACGAACGCGTCTTCACCGAGCTTTGATCCCGTGGATCCGATGCAGCACCTCTGGTCCTCGGGTACGCTGGCCATTCTGGGAAGACACGGGATGAGATCAATGGCGATCCCTTCCAACGCGTCTCCGAGGACCGTTTTGAGACCAAGCGCTGAACGCGGGTGCTGGATGACAAGGCCAAGGTACCGGAGAAATCGATAACTCTCAGGGACTTCCCTCCTGAGGCGTTCATCTCCCAGACCCAGGAGGCAGTAGAGCCTGGAAGTGTGCCTTGGATTTTCTTCTTCCACCACCTCGAGGTAGAGACGATATTTTGTCCAGCAGCGAAACAGGAGTCGGAAAAGATGCCCGTTCAGCATATCCATGAAATCGCGTGTGATTCTCCCGTCCTCGGCCTTTTCTTCCAGGAGATCTTCGGTGTAGAAGGTTGGGAGTGGTGACGACGTACCATAGAGCCCGAGGAACGTGGCGGTTACACGAAATCCGCCATTGTCGTCCTCGACAGGTTCTATCCTGGAAACGTCGGCCGCGGGAAATGCCAGAGAGAGTTCGGGCCTGACCGTTATGGCGGCGGTCTTCTTTTCCCGATTGCGTTCATCCTTTTCCCGACCGCTTTCCAGTAACCGCAAAAGCCTGATGATCTGGTAGAAGGAAAACGCGTGAGGCCTGGTCAGGAGTTCTCCTTTTATGTCAGGATATGGTCTCCGAGCCTTGCCGGCCATTGGTATCTTTCTCCCTTGATGCTTTCCAGCACGGTGAGTCGAGTGTAGGTATTGATCGTTGCGTAGGCCCCGAGAAAATGGTCAAGGACGGCGGCAAAAAGAAACAAGTCTCCATCGCCGGCGAAATGGTCCCGCCGTAATTTGATATCGATCTCATGTCCCCTGATAATGGCGCCCTTCAGAATGCGATCCTGCTGGTGAACTCCCACGGCTTCAATTCCGTCGATTCTCTTCTTATTGGCAAGAACAGCCGAGCGGTCACGGCTCTCGGAGAAGATATAGAGCTCCAGGAGGGCCCTCAGGTTTTCAGGTGTTGCGAGGGATAAGAGATTCAGGGAAAGATGTCCCAATAACTGCCAGAGGAGATCCGTTCCCAGCGGGGGCAGGACATGGGGAGTAATGGGTCGTATATTCTTGAAGGTCACGAACTCGGGCGAACTGCTTGTGGGCTCGCAGATATCTCCCTGCTGCAGGTTTTCGGGCAAGGCTCCATTTGTACAGAGCAGGTCGATGGACAGCGTTTCACCCGCCGGGATCCTCCCATCAGGTGGGTAGGCCACCGAGAGATAGACATCTATCCCTTCCGTGATAGGCGCCCGCCTCAATTTCACGTGGTAGATCGAGAAATCCTTTTGTTGCCTTTGAAATAGATCAAAAGGCAGGTAGGTCCTTTCTTCGGCGGTACCCTGCACGTACCCCACAACTTTCTCCAGAGAGTACACCTGGAAGTGGTTCGAGTTGCTCCCCGCAGGGCGCACCAGATAGTCTGTTTTCTTATGATCCAGGCGCACAGGATCAGCCTCATGGGGGAAGATATTGACGGCAGGTGCGGCATTCAGCACGAAGCTTTCTTTCCTTACCCGTGGATAGGGGGGCGAAATGTTTTCGAGTTCGAACAAGACTTCGATCTTTGATCCTTCTCCTCGTTCCGACCATTTTTCCCATCCCGTAAGATCGAGAAAAAGGAACTTCTCGGGCAATATGAAATATTCCTGGAGAATTCGGTATCCGGGAAAGGAATTCGAGGGATAGGGGATGAGACTTTCCTTAGACGAGAAGCCGACGGATTTCAGCGCTTCCGGTCCCAGCGAAACAGGCCGGCCTCCGTCCGGGGAGGAGATAACGATCTTCTTCGTATTCCTTTGCAGGATCATGGCGAGATCCGTAGCAACGGAAAAATCTCCTGACAGGTATAATCGAAGGGCATCGGGCTGCCACTCAGCGAGTTTCAGGCCGTTTAATTCAAGCTTGATTCGAATCGCAGGCGGCCGGCCTGCAGGTTCGAGAAGGGCGGCATCCACAAGATTCAGAGGGTGTACCTCAACTGCAGAGGCGGTCCTGAACGTGCAGGTGGTCCCCTCTACGGGAACGGAATTGACGAGGATCCCTGCCGGAATCTTCATGGATTGTTTCAGCGCGGGTTTCGGTTCAAAGGCGATGATCGTCGCGGCCGGAACAGGCCGGAGATAATGGGGCCAGATGATCTGGGTCAGTTCGTGGACGATTTCCGGAAATTCATCATCCAGCTTTTCCCGCAGGAGGGCTGTGAGGAACGCGACGCCTTCGAGGAGTCGCTCGACATCGGGATCGGCTGCCGCCCCGCTCAACATAGGCGCCACGGCAGGATGGGCCTTTGAAAAGACCTCCCCCAGGTCTTTCAGGTTTGCCAGTTCTTGCTGAAAATAGCGGCTAAACATGATTTTCCCTTACATTCGCCAAGGTATTCGTGGTTCGGTGATCAGCCGGGGTCCCACAGAAAATCACCGCTTGACGCGGATCTTCCCGTCGGATCCGATAATGCTCTCGAAGCGTACCGGGTCCTTGTACCCCTCTGCCGTTAGTTTCCCCACGATCTGAAAACGCAAGGACAAGGGATCTTCCTCGTCAGGGATAAACCGCACCCGGAGCCCCCCCAAACGCGGTTCATATTTTTGAATGGTCTGACGGATGGCCCTTTCAAAATACCGCAGAGAATCAGGATAGTGCAGGTGCACCTCCGTCAGGTCCGGTATGCCGAAATCTTCCGCAATGGGAACGGACCCCTCTCTCGTATTGAGAATCTGCTGGAGGTGGCGCAGGACAGAGTCAATGGCCTCCTTCGGGTCGTCTTTTCTTCGGATGCGCGGGTCCTTCTCCCGCTTCCGAATCCTTTCAAGGAGCCTGTCTTTTCCCATGAGACCTCAGCAGCGACCTTCCGATTCGCAGCGGTTAACGAATGGACCCGGTGTTCTTTTGCCGGCAAGGGTCACCGAGCGAAAAAACACCGGGGATCATTTCACGGTCGGCAGCCGGGGCCTTACGTTCTCTGCGACCAGTGATCTTCGTGCTCGACGCCGCCGGGTTCGTACGTCTGAATAACGTCTCCAAAAACAAAGGTGACTTCCTCCGTGGGCGGCGCATTTGCAGATGCCGGGTCAATGACATCAGGACTGACGCGCTGGTACGAGGAGATCCTTCCTTCCTTGATCTTAACGGTATAGAACTGTTCAGTGGTCCCATCGCCGGCCGGGTTCGGCCTGTAGAACCGAAAAGTGGCCTCAATGACCTCGTTATTGCACAGGGCCTTGAACAGGAGTGGGGAACTCTTGTCGATTCGTTTGGTAATCCTGATGGGTTCGTAGGTTCTCTCACCGCTTGCCATGCCGGATGAGGCCTCCCGGGCCGTTCGCACGGAATCAGTGTACGAGAGACACTCAATCGTATTCGCCCTGTCCAGAGATTCTATGGTCGAATCACCGTCAATCTTTGTTCCGTTCGCCTTCAAATCAATATGCACTGTCATAGCCATTGCTCACATTCCTCCTGTCTGAATTTGTTGGCAGAAAAGGTTTTTTGCACACCACCATTCCTTACTCTTTGTCCAGTTTCCCCACCAGGGAGAGGGTAAAGAAGGCCCCCATGTATTTGAAATGGGGCCTCACTTTGAGTCCCACCCGGTACCATCCGGGTTCGCCTTCCACGTCTTCCACGGTCACCTGTGCCTGTCGTAACGGTCTCCTGCTTCTGACCTCCGGCGCCGGGTTGTCCATGTTCACCACGTACTGGGTGATCCAGGTATTCAGCTCCCTTTCCAGGTCAGTCCGCTCTTTCCAGGTCCCGATGTTTTCCCGCTGGATGACCTTCAGGTAGTGGGCCATCCGGTTGATTACGAACATGTACGGCAATTGCAGACCCAGCTTGTAGTTCAGTTCAGCCGCTTTGCCTTCCTTGCTTATCCCGAAAAACTTCGGCTTCTGCACCGAATTGGCGGAGAAGAAGGCGGCATTGTCACTTCCCTTGCGCATGGTGAGCCCGATGAACCCCTCTTCAGCAAGTTCATATTCTCTTCGTTCGGAAATCAGTACTTCCGTAGGGATCTTTGTCTGAACGGCCCCCATGGCCTCGAATTGATGCAGGGGCAGATCTTCCACTGCGCCTCCTCCCTTAGGGCCGATGATATTTGCGCACCATCGATATTTCGCGAAGCTGTCGGTCAGCCTGCTGGCAAAGGTAAAGGCGGTGTTTCCCCAGAGGTAATGCTCGTGGCTTGCCGAGACGTCTTCTTCATAATTGAAGGCCTTTACCGGTTGGGTATCCGGCCCGTACGGAAGACGGAGAAGGAACCTGGGAGTGGTGAGTCCCACGTATCTCGCATCCTCTGATTCTCTGAATGACTGCCACTTGGTGTACTGCGGGCCTTCAAAAATGGATTTCAGGTCCTTGAGGTCCGGCAGCCCATTGAAAGAATCCAGGCCGAACATCTGGGGGCCGGCGGCCGCGATGAACGGCGCATGGGCCATACTTGCCACGCTGGCAACATACTGGAGAAGCTTGACATCCTGGGGTCCGGGGCCAAAGTCGTAGTTGCCCAGCAGAGTTGCATACGGTTGCCCGCCGAACTGCCCGTATTCCGCCGTATACACCGTTTTGTAGAGCCCGGATTTGGGCACCTCAGGGGCATCCTCGAAGTCATCCAGCAGATCGTCTTTTGAGATATTGATCACTTCCAGCTTTATGTTTTCCCTGAAATCGGTCCGGTCCACCAGGAACTTCAGGGAGCGCCAGGCGGATTCCAGTTTCTGAACTTCCGGATGGTGCAGAATGGCATCCACTTGAAGGCTGAGTTTCTTGTCGATTTCCGCAATCATGTCATCGACCACGGCCTTGGAGATCTTCGGCACTTCACGCCCCGGCTCGAGCAGTTGCGCAATCAAGGCCTCTACACCCCTTTTGGTCACACCATACGCCTCATCCGTTGGTTGGAGCTTGGTGGCATGAACGATCTCGTCCAGGATTGAAAGCTCTTCAGTTGTCTCCCCGGCAGAGGCAGCCTGTTTTTCTTCCTCAACCATGAAATCACCTCCTCAATTCGTTTTTATTTATCTTCTACACCCAGTTCTTTCAGCAGTTTCTCACGCGTATCTTCATCCTTGACCAGTTCCTGGATTTTTTTTCGAAATGCTGGAATGTTGCTCAACGGCCCTTTCAGTGCGCCCAGGGCTTCCCTGAGTTCCATGAGACGGTTCAACTCAGGCGTATTCTTGGCCACGGCTTCCGGACCGAAATCTTTGATCGATTCAAATTTGAGGGACACATTCATGTCTTCATCGGGTTCGCCTGAGATCCTGTTTGGAACGCTTACGTCCATCTGAATATTCTGGGCCTTGAGGACTTCGTTGAAATTGTCTTTATCAATATTGATGGGTTCTCTCTCCTCCACCGGTCTGTCATCCGGCTTGCCGGTGAAATCGCCCATGACGAGGACTTTGAGAGGAAGTTCGACCTCTTCCTGGGCATCACCTGTGGCCGGACGGTAGACGATATTCACTCTTTCCCTTGGTGCAACCGATGCTTCTTTGGCCATAATTTCCTCCTTTGTTGGAAGTTAACCGCTGTTTCTATCATGGATTCCGGAAAGGAGCAATAAAGAACACCTCCCGGGTATGCCTATTTCTTTGTAAGGCGAAGGGCCTCGACCGGATCAAGCCGCGCAATCCGGGAAAGGATCGCTGCTGCCTCTCGTTTGGACTGTTCACTGGTGTCGCTCTCAAAACCGTCATATGCGATTTTCAGGGCCCTGACAGCAAGATCCCTGTCCCATTCCTCGAGCCGGTAAGTCTCCAGGATGGTGAGCATCTCCTGGAGATGGGGGATGACAAACCCTGTCTTATTCATTCCCGTCAGCACCTGGGAAAGGGCCATCCTGAAGAGGAGTATTTCCCTGGGCGCAGAGGTGCCCCGGAGCCCTTGCTGGAGGATCTGGGTTGCCTCCAGCGTCTTTTTCTTCTTGGCGAGTGCGAAGGCTTTCTCAAGGATTTCCCCAAGGTGATCCATTTCCCCGGCGGGCATTCCGGAAACGGTCACTTCCTGGGATTTCGCTCCAGCGCCGGAGCCGAAACCGATGCTCGCGACCCACTGTCGCGTCTGAGTATCCGCGAGTGGTGTGCCGTCGGAAAACGAAAAAGTGATGAGATCCGGAAGGCGGTGCAGCAGAAGGGCGGTTTCCTGGCAGATGGCTTCCTGAGCATCCAGATACTGTTCTCCCATATTTCCGAGCCCCTCCCAGCTGAAACGGTTCACATCGAGCCAGAATATGGACTGAAGCAGGCTTGTTTCCGCGAGTTTTACGAGTGCGCCCCAGTTTCCATTGTCCCGAAACGCCTTGAGGTCTGCGGTGATCTGGACGGAAGGCGGGGGAATCATGGTCTTCCCGTCCGTGACAGGAGGAAGGGACGCCACCGATGACCAGGCGGCAAAACGTGTCCACCGGTAAGGAGCGGGACTTCCAATGTTCGATTCCCTGAGAAAAGCAGCGGCTTTTCGAATGTTTTGCACCCCCAGACGAAACACTTTCTGGGCGTCCTCATCGGATGCAACACTTTCAGGTTCCTTTGGGACAGCCGCCTCCTGCGGCCGGGGTTGGGGGGCTGAAGGAGAAGCAGCGGTCTTCGATTGTTTCTCCGATTGAGCTTCGGGTTCAGGTCCCTTTTCCGCGATGCTCGGAATCATTTCAACATATCGCTGGATCCCCCGCAGCAGGGGAGGTTCGTCAAGATACTCATTCAGGAGCTGCTCCGCTCTCCCCAGTTGCTCTTTCAGTTGCTCGAGCTTCTCTGCGGGAAGGGGATCGAGTTTCAACTGATCCAGGATCGACGCGCTTTTGTCGACCCACCACTCAATTGCGCCGATACGTCCTCTGAGACGTTTTTTCGGCGGAAACAGGTTCTCCCAGAAGGATTCGAGAAGATCGCTGTATATTTTCGTCCCGGCAAGCAACCCCTCGATATCCTGTGTGTGGATGAGGGCAACCGCAAGGTAGCTCGCTACAAGCAGGTCTTTGGATTTACCGGCAAGGATACCGGAGGAGAGCTTCACTATTTTCTGCCAGTCCAATGATCCGGATGAAGTGGGCGAAGATAATTTGTCTATTTCGGCTTGCAGCTCTTCGAATTCCGAGTCATACCGGACGTCGGTTCCGGTCGGATTCTCGGAGTTGATTGGTTCTTTGCCGAGTGACAACAGATCCATATGGTTACTCCTCGCGGGTTTCAGGAACAGTATGTCTCCACAGACTTTGGAAGTCTTCGGGGGACAGGGCCCGCATTGCAATAAAGAGATACGGCAACTCTCCCGCGTCACCCATAAAAGCGATCACCGGCAGATCCTTCAAGTGGTTCCTGCAAAGCCGGTGCCAGGCGAGGATCTGCATTTTTTGTTCATGGGAAGGGAGCGGCTCCAGAGCGATTGTGAAGACCTCTCCCGGATGAAGGTCCTGTATCAAATCCCACGAAGGGGAAGAGCTGTAAGTGGAAAAATCCGTCCCCCTAAAATGATCCCACCGGGGGGCAGGGGCCCGGATCGCGGCGAGGCCGTTTTCAAGTTCCTCGAAATTTGTGTACTGGCGGGTGGAAAAAGACTCCATCTGGACCCAGGTGGGCTCGCATGCCAGGGGCAGGAGATCCCAGTGCTCCTCCCAGCTTTCCAACTCGCCGCTTCCCATAATAAGCAGTGGGAAGGGCCTTCCCAGGTTGTCGCAGCTGTCTTTGAGCAGCCCGCAGACCATGTGTTCTTTTCTCCCTCCTCTCGCCCAGAATCGCCACGAATGGAGCGGTGCCGGGCCGGAGGCCGCATGTTCAGGATATCCTCTTTCTACCCACAGGGTGAGGGCGGCAAATAGGGGAAATGATTCTCCCGCCTCCAGAAAATCCTTTGCCGACGGGTGTTTGCCGGAGGCCGCCCAGCACCAGGTGCCTATGGATTTGTTTGTGTCGCGCATGCCGCTACTTCTGTAGGAACCCTTCCCGGGGACGCGCCGAGGAGTCTGATTACGGGGCCATTTCCGCTGAAACGGAAATTGGCCTTAATATATTCGATGCCCATCCGCTTGAGCGCAGTCTCTTTCTCCGGAAATTCCGAACGCCGGAATACCCTCTGCCCGGACCTGAAATCCTCAAGGAACTTCGGGAAGCCGTAGGAGCCCTCATATCTCTTCACGAGTTCAAGATTGCCCAATTCAATCCTGAACAAAACGTTGCCGCAGGAATCCGGCGACCACTTGAAAATTTTTCTGACCGGATACTGATAATTGTCTATTTTCTGGGTGGTATCCCCGCACTGCAGTTCCAGGTGAGTCGCCTGCGGCTGCAGCTTGGCCCCCTTATTGGCGTCCGTGGGAAGGCCTGTGACGGTCACCTTGTAGCTTGCCTGAGCGGGCTGCCGCTCGACGATACCCTTGGTCAGGTACCGGAGAAACTCCTCGGAAAAGGGGATACGCCCGTCGAGCACGCTTTTCGCATAGTATCCCTTCTTGAGACTCCTGTTCAGGAAGGGGCCGGCAGGGCCCTTCGCGAAGGCGGTGGCGAGTCCTCCCTGGCCGAGAAGGACTTTCTGAATGCTCCTCTGGTCACGTATTCCCTGGATTTCCACCAGGACATCCTTTTCCCACTTTGCCTGGAGATAGCAGGCCGTCTCTGAAATTGCGAAGTCGCGGAGAAACGAAAGAGGCCCTTCGAATAGTTCCCAGAACACTTTTTCACTTTCCTTGCCGCCGCCGATGAGAACCTGCAACCTTGATACTGCATGGCTCGCCGAGAAAAAAGATGACTTGCTGGTGGCAGGATCGTCCCCAAATAGCTGTGATGCTTCCTCATAAGCCAGTTTCCTGGACTCGGCTATCCGGCCAAGTTGCTTGAAGGCATCCTGGTATTCCAGAAAGGCCTTGCCTCCTTTCATATGGACTTCCATTGAGTTGTCTTTTCCCGATTTCGACAGTGTTTTTTCAATGGTGGAAATCAATTTCTTGCTTTTGGGGATGGCCTTTGCAATGGCGCCTTTGGTTTTCATGCTCTCGATCTGAGCGGCTTCCGCCTTAATGCTCTGGAACTGGAAAACGAGATTGAGCCAGGGAGGAGGCGCTTCCAATGTGCTGTACCCCTGCAGTTCTGTTGCCATTTTGTCCAGAAGTGCGAAATAGGGGCCGCCGTTTTCTGCTATCCTGGAAACCATTTGCTGCCATTGATCGTTTCCCTTGAGCCTTTTCATCCCCTTCGAAAAACCGGCGGCATATTGATACCAGGATTCCAGGTATGCGTTCTTGTACCAGGTCCCAAACGCGATTTTTTGCGCGGCGATCATGGGAGGCCCGGGATCCGGCAATGCCGCTTCCAGTTCCTTGATGAAGTCATCAATGGCCTTTCTTCCCCCAGTCGTGAAGGCAGGCTGGACCATGGCCGTATCCTCCACCGGGACACTTCCTCCCCAGAAATCTTCCAGGGTAACGGGAGGAATCTTTTCCTGGGTGTTGGCCCAGGCAACGAGCCATTTCAGGTCGCTCCCCTTAATTTGAACGATGTGGGCAAGCCATTTCTGGAGATCGGTCAATTCCCGGTTGATGCTGGTGGAATCAGAGTTCCACAGGAGATAGTAAAAATAGAGCTGGGCAAGCTTCCCCTTTATCTCGGGTACGACATCCCGGTCGCCTTCAAATATCACCGCCTCAAAAGGAGGAACCGGCATCTTCTCCAATCCCGCCAGGCCTGTCCCCTGCAGACGGGAGTGGAGGAGATTTATCCTGCGGACCAGATAGGCGATGCTTCTGCCCAGCGTTTCCTCGTCAGTGTTCGCGGAAAACCCCGCCATTTTCTTTGTCAGGAGCTCATCCAGGGGAGCCATGAATCCTTTGTGAAACTGCAGGCAATACTTTCCCTTGAGCCTGGATTCCACATCATTGCTCTCTTCCAGTCCAAACCGGGGCATCCACCAGTTTCCATTCCGCTCTTCCACCTTCAAAATAGCCTTCTGAAAACGCTCGAGCACGCCGAGATCGGAGAGGAATTGCCCTTTGAGGACCGGCGGGTTCTGGAATTCCCGGGTAACGCCCCTGAGGGTGCTGAGGTTCTTTACGAAGGAAAAACTCAGCAGCCCGCATACTGCTATTGCGAGCGCGACCCAGGAGGTGAGACCGAGGTTCCTGGTGAGGCGGCTCCATTCCAGGGCCTTCTGAGTTGGGGCGAAGATGCCCCGGTCAGACGGGAGGATCTTGGCAAAAAAGTCGTGCAGGAAAAGGCCCTTGTTGGTCCCCGGAAGTACCTGCTTTTCCTCGATGAGCCCCAGGGACTTGAGAAAATGGGAATATGGAGTGCCTTCCTGGCGGCCGCTGCTGAAGAAAAGCCCCCTCATGAGGGGAGTTTCCTGGTAAGGATTTTCCTGTGACAATCCCTGCATAAAGAGGGTAAGACCGGGCCGCAGCCGTTCGAATTCTTCGGGGAAGAGAAGCAGGCCTGGGTCCACCTGCTCGCTTTTCACCTGGTGGAGGAGAAGGAGTCGGAGCTCTCTCAGACGCTCACCCAGGGAGTTCATCACCTCGTTCTGAAAGGATCCTGCATCCTTCGAAAATGCCTCGTTTATGGATCCCATGGGCTGTGAAAGTGCGCCATCAGGGAGTTGTTCGCAGAACTGGGTCATCCCCTGTATGAGGTCGCATTTGGTGACCAGAACGTACACGGGGAACTTGGTCCCAAGAGCCAGCATGAGCTCATCGATCCTGCGCCTGATGTTGATCCCGTCCTGCTCAAGGATCTGGGATCGAGAGGCGTCCGAAAGCAGTTTGTCGGCCGCGATCGTTACGATGAGCCCGTTTAACGGCTCTTTTTTCCGGTACCGGGCCAGAAGATTGAGAAACTTGTTCCACTCTTCCTTGTCCCGCCCTTCATCCACAGGAATGGCGTATCTGCCTGCCGTGTCTATGAGAACCGCCTCATCAAAGAACCACCAGTCACAATTCTTGGTACCGGATATCCCGGACGCCTGCATTTCCCCTGCAAACGGAGAAGACAGCTTGGCGCTCTTGATGGCGGTGGTCTTGCCTGATCCGCTCTCACCGATGACCAGGTACCAGGGGAGGACGTAAAGCGGGTTCCCGTATTTGCGCAAGTGGGATCGCCGCAATGTATCCACCGCTTCTTTCCACCGTTCCTGGAGGGCCTTCGACTGCTGTCTTTCCTTGTCGCTTAGGCCCTTGAGTCGCCTGTCATCCTGCTCCACGATCTGGTTCACGAAGTGCTGTTCGCGCCGCCTGGACAGGATTTTCTTGAGAAGGAAGAGGCCTATGATGAGGCCCACCAGTCCCAGCAGGATGAAAAGGCCTGTCCACCACGGCCAGTCAAGACCGAGGACCGCGCCGAAGACAATAAGCAGGACAAGCAGGCAGCCCAGCAATATCAGGCACACTTTCGCGATGTTCAAGAGCAATTGTTTCATATCACGGTACCGTACTCAGAAAGTTATTTGCCACACTTCCCAGGATAAACTGGTAAATCCAGAAAAGGAGACCAAAAAGGACAACCGGCCCAAGCAGCGGGACGAGGGACATGAGGTTAAACCGTCCCTTTTTCCCTTGAGTTTTCTGGATATCCGAAGATGCCGGATAGGCCTCGGGAAAGAGATCTTCCTTTTCAATGGACGGGATACCGATGGAACTACCGGCCAGGAGCTTCAAATTCGAGGTCTTGAGCTGATCCAGGAGGAAGTCATCCCCCTCGTTGCAGTATCTTCCCTTAAAGCCCATGGCCAGGCATAAGTAGAATATTTCACGCACATTGTTCTGCTGAAGCCCCAGGGTGTTCAGTTTTTCATAGAAAAGTTCGCCGGCTGCAGTGGTGGAATAGTAGAGACGCTGTAGAGGTTCTCTTTGCCACTGGTCCTTCATCGTCCACGCGGAACTGAGTATGCTTTCATCTACCCATGCGCACACCGCGAAGCGAGCAAGGTCGAAGTCTTCATTTGAAACAGCGACCCCTTTCGCGCAGGTTTCCGCATCCGAGAGGAGTCGCTGGATGTCTGTCCGTACCTGCTCGAACGGTGTTTGTTTGCGATCAGCCGCCTTCAGGAAATAGATGACGTATGCGATAAGCTCTGAAAAACAATCTGTCAGGCGCATGCTCAGGACCTCCCGACGACCATCATTTCCGCCTTCAGGTCTTCCGGTGCACCGTCCCAGTACAGGGCCATATTGTGCCCTTTTTGCACCTGTGACCATTGGTCGGAATGATGATCAAGCTGGAAATAAATAGAATGGGACCGCCGCGGAAGTTCCTGCGGCGGAACGGCAAGATGTTGAGCGCGGATACCCGGCAAGGCCCGTGCTATGAGGATGGGCAGGGACTCCCGGGAACTCAGCTTCACGACCGTTTCCATGGACTTGAGCAGCGCTTCGGGATCCGCTTCAGTCTCCAGCACCAGGTAGAAACGATTTCGCCCCTCGAAAATGGCCGGTGGAAGCTCTGCCGCAAAGTAGGTGCCGTCGTATATGAGGCGGATCATGTATTCCGGTCCGGCGGTGATATCATCCAGCAGTCGGGTTACCAGAGATTGGGCGGACAGGAAGCACGCGCCCAGGTTCTGGTGGTCGTACGTCTGGAGCAATGGAGTTCCGTCCTCCTGGTCGCCGAGAACATTTACCTGGTCGGAGAATGAGGAAAGCTCTCCGATGAGCTGACGCAGGACCCCGAATACCGGCCAGGGATGGATCACGGAGGATTCCAGATAATGGTAGAGGAGGGGAACATACCGGTTGAGAGAGCGGAGGGCAAGAAGGTATACCATGTCCCTGGTCCCGAATTCAGCCGTGTGCACCCCTTTCTGCGTCTTGTATTCTTCCAGCTGGCGCGCCCGGCTTGCCAGCTGATCCCGGACTTCTTTCATCAACTGGAGCAGGAATTCCGAGCTGTTGAGGTTCAGGCACGGAGGAATGTACCCTTCAGAGAGTCTGATCTCTTCTGCCCGTCTTTCCAACTGCGCAACGGGTATGAGAAGATAATCGCCCAGTTGGTCTTTTTCCGGTTCCCAGAACACTCTCAAGACGAAGTGCAGGCTCTTCACCTGGGCCTTCGGCCCGGGCTGGTAGAGATCGCCCACCTCATCCGGGTCTGTCTTTGTCACGAAACGGGTGGAAACCTGCCCGATGCCCTCCAGGGCCGGGAGCACGGTCACGTTTTCACCTGATGCGTCCCATTTTTTCAACCCCAGGTAGACTTTCAGGGGTCTGTCCCCCTCGATCCAGCCTTCCTCAAAAGATCTCGGTTCAACAAGGCCGTTCCCCGGGATGGAGACATACGTTCCGTCAGGGAAAAGGAATTCACCTTTGACCAGCTCGAACGAGCGGTTGCCCAGTGCGGCATCTGAGATATTTATCTGAGCGATACCCCAGAGGTACGGCTCAATGAACTTTTGGTACGGGAGCAGAAGCGATTGAACATACTGGTCACTGAGCTGAAAATGGTGCGGTTGCAGGAAGAGTCCCTGGTGCCAGAACAAAGGTTTCTTGCTTTCCAATGTATGCATCCCCTCATAGTTATTAATGTTTAGACGGCCGCCTGATGCCCGCGGCTTGGGGCTGACTCTTCGTTTGAACCCGGACGCGATAGTCTCTGCCGCGGGACCTGGAGAACTTACTCTTTTCCCGGTCCTTCGGTCGTTGTATCCTTGATCTGCTGGGCGCCAAGGACTATTTCAAGATGGAGCGGCCCGGGTTTCTGGATTTTCGTGGTGGAGATAAAGCCCTTCTTCTCCACGATTACCGGGATCTTGAACAGGCGTATCATGTTCTTCTTTCGCATAACGGAGTACCCTGCCGCCATCCCGACATACTTGGTGCCCTCGGCCCTGTCCAGTTGGACAGAGGTTGTCTGGCCCGGTCTCACAATCAGCCTCTTGGTATTGGTCACACTGGGATCGAAATTTGTGCACTCCAGGAGCTTATACAGGCCGTCTTCATCACCGGTGAGTTGGTTGAAGGCATTAGGGTCCCTCAGTTGATAGATGCAGAGAAGCAGGGTGTGGGGGCTTCCCTCATACATGTTGAGCTGTGCCTCAGCCTTGAGATCAAGCTGGATCTGGCCTTTGCCGTAAACGTAATCAGGCGGAGGCAGCGGCTTGCTTGCACAGGAGTAGACGAAAGGCAAGACAACCAGTACTGACAGTATACACAGCGCTTTTTTCATTTTTTTCCTCCCTTTTCAGCATACAATCTCTGGCAGATCCTCTCAAATTCCCGCAGGAGCGCCTCGGAAAGCAGCCCCGTATCCAGCCAATTCCTGAGGGTTCGGTGTTTATCCTGGTATATTTCGAACAACTCTGCCTTGCGGAGAGGCCCGAACTTCAGGCCTCCTTCTGCCGATTCTTCAATTTTCTTGGGATCCAGTTCTCCGAGAATCTCGCGCATCTTGGTCATGGCCGCGTCCTGGAATGCCTGATGGGCGATGGCAAACGCTTCCTTGATCTGGTCCACATAATCCTCCAGGGACCTGGATTCGTCCTTCTGCTCCAGTTGGGAGCCGATGACAAACCGGATGGTTTCCGTGCCGGAGACCCTTCCCATGAGTGTCGCGTTGATGCCCCCGATCAATTCATTGAGTGAATCAAACACGGTATTCAAAGAATGTGCCAGCCTTTCAATGACCTTTTCGGAGGTAATGTCCACCTGCCCGACCCGCTCCCCAAGGAGCATGGAAAAGAGCTTCGAGAGAAGGTCCGTGTCAAGTGCTTCAGGAACTCTTTGCGGCCCGCGATCTTCCCGGAGGCCTTCCATGAGATGATCCAGCGTTTCGATTTTTTCCTCCGCGGAAAGGGATGCGAGTTCCTTTTCGAGGTACGCTTGTACAGCAGTTCCAGCGGCAGCTCCCTTGTCGTGGTGGATCTCCCTGATCCCGGAGGCCAGCGCCTCCATGGAAGCCTGACTACTTGTCATGCTTTTTCCCCTCGAGTTCATCAAGCGACATGATAATGGTCT